>JAIRYN010000068.1 GCA_031267575.1 Synergistaceae bacterium
ACCACATGCTCTCCGTTGTTTCTGACCTCTATTTCCTCTGGACTGATTCCCGTGCCGAAACGCAGTTCCCCTATTCCGTCGCCAGGGACATGTGTCTGATAATAATAATCTACACGGTCATGCCCATCGTCCCTATTCCAAATGAATACATTGTTGCCGCCGCCGCCACTGTCGCTCCAATCCTTTATGTAGTCGGCTCCCGGCCCTCCCACAAAAATATCATTTCCCCGCGAGCCCTGGATCGTATCGTCGTCTTCAAGTCCGTATACCGTCACAGTTTCTCCGACTTGGCTTGACGTATACAGCGTATCCTTCTCATCCGTTCCCCGGACTACTTTTTTACCTATAATTTCGCTCCATTTCCACACTTCGCCTCCTGCGAAGCGGATCTCGTCCAGGCAATAGCGGATGTCTCCTCGGTTCGCCCTCTGGAATGTCACGCTTCCACTTCCGTCTATCAGCGCGAACACCACATTCTCACCGCTGTTGCGGACCTCTACTTTCTCCGGTTCGATTCCCGCTCCGAATCTCAGAACCCCGATCCCGTCACCAGGAACATGCGTTTGATAGTAATAATCCACACGATCATCACCATCTCCCTGGTTATACACAAATATATTGTTGCCGCCGCCGCCACTGTCGCTCCAATCCTTGATGTAGTCATCTCCCGGTCCAGCGACTACGATATCGTTTCCTGGTCCGCAGTAGACATTGTCGGATCCATGCAAAGAGTATGTGATAAATGTGTAACCCTTCCGGCTGCCGGTATTGATGTTATCGCCTTGCTCCGTTCCCCAGATAACAAGTTGAGGATTCGCGACAAGAAACGCAATTTCGTTTTCCATCATCTCCGAGTTGTCGAAGAACACTATTTTTGACAGTTTGTTCTTGTCATCCGTGTACCAGTTTTTCATGGTCACGCGGCCTAATTCGTCTCCTTCAGCGTCCAGAATCATGATTAACAAGTCGTCTTCTTCACGAGAGAAGAACAAGTCCTCTTTCCAGATGCTAGGTCCGAAATGCAGCTCGTCTTTATCGCCATTCGATAGGATGACGTGTCCATCGCCGATGTTGTATACATAAGTATCGTCGTCACCATTACCCTCTACTACATCGAGGAATGCATACGCATACTGTACTTGCTTGAGATTCGGAACGATAGTTCTTTCATTCGCAAAAGCGGTGAGCGGCAGTACTTGAAAAATCATGGTGAAAATGAGCAAAGATGCTATAAACTTTTTGGCATTATACCGCATTGGGTTATCCTCCACATAAAATTAATGTGTGATAGTTTTATATATAAGGATTATTTCTTACAAGGGCAAAATATGCATTTTTATCAAATTCCATGTAAGATTAAGTATTCTGAAATATAACATTCTTGGAGAACCACGGGGGCCAACCGAAATATGGGTACGACCGAGATACATGTTTGTCTCTCATGTCGTCCAGCTTGGTGGATCGTCAACCACCACTTAAGGTGAATTATGAGAATAAAATATACAATATGTCTGACGAAATTTATCCTTACATTTAATTTTGTCAAGGTACTAGCAAGGTTCGAATGATTTTGCCGGCAACTCCAGAGACGAAGATTGAAGGGGCATCTTGAAGGGGCATTACGAAGATTGAATACGGCGACGAACGCCTTAACATGCCCGACGGACGTTGTTAAATACTTCGCCGCTCTTGGGCGAAGGAAACACAAGTTCATCGCCATCGCTGACGATCTGAACCTCCCAATCAGCCAATACTTTCGTCAATATCGCATTCATGGGAATATGGATTTTTTTCCCTGATTTTGCGGTTTCTGGTCGAACAGTTAAAGTTTCTTCTCGAAAGTCAATATCGTTCCACTAAACTAAATCGCATTCCTCAGTTCAATACACGGCACCGCCCCCAATGCCGCCCCACACAAATCAACCACCAATACAAGCACTAACAACAACTTCCTCATAACAAACGCCTCCCTGTATTTTTGTCCAACTGCCAGCTTTCAGATCTTTTCTGTTAAGTGTAATGTTTTCTACATTTTGCTATGTATATCGAATTGTCCTCGATACTATATATTAGCCGGTGCTCTTCATTAATTCTTCGACTCCAAAAACCTTCAAGGTCGTACTTCAGTGGTTCAGGCCTCCCGATACCTTCATTCCCATTTCGCTCTATGTCGTGAAGAAGTTCATTGATTTTACGAATAAATTTTCGGTCATTCTCTATCCAATAACAATAATCTTCCCATGCGACGTCTGAGAAAATTTTATTCATCATCCACCAGCCTTTTAGTCTGACCGTCACCGCGTCTTAATTGCTCAATAGAAACCAGTAAACGCGCGTAATCTGTCTTATTTTCGCGAATGTATAGATTTTCCATGATATTGTTATATTCCGATTCCGACATGACAACTACGTTTTCATTTTGCCCACGCGTGACAATGATTGTTTCAAAATCGTGCACCGCCACATCACAATATTTCTCAAAATCGTTTTTTATGTTAGAGCAATCAATTGCTATCATATCTCAACAGATCCTTTCAGAGTACTAATACCTACTTATAACGAGTAGATACATTTCGCATAGTATTTCTTTGACTATAAAGTCAAAGAAAAAGCTGAATCTCGCAAAGCTCGTAGAAAGATTCCACGAGCGCCGTTGTAGTACCGATCTACAATAATATTTCCATCACAGTAGAGACAGACGATTCTAGCTCCAGGCGTATTTAAAATTTCACCCCGTCTGTCATCCAATCTTTTCCTTTTCATAGCCCAATCTCCTTGCCCAGTCTCCTTGCTTCGTTTTTCTACCAGATCAATTTCATATCACCGACCTCGTCATGTCCTCACCGGAGGCGGATTTCAGCAAGGACTCAGACTTAAATGCCTTTTCAGGCAAGGCGGACGCAATTGCGCTTTCTATTTCTCTGCTGATCATAGTCCATTTGAACAGCCTGGATAGCCTGCACGATCACGTCGCCGGGGGTAGTTGCGGAGAACTCCAGTGCCCTATCTCGTCTTGTTCACGCAAAAATGCATACGTCTCCGGCGTTGCCGGCAAAATTCATTTTCACCATATTAAAATAGCTCATAGGTTCTAAAGCCAATTTTTTATCGCCTGGATGACTTTTTGCCACGTAGTTTCTGAGACGTTACTCGTCACATCTGAAATAAAAGACTCGTGAACAGTCATCATTTTATGTGTTAGAAATGGTAACTATTTCTTTAATACCTAAATCAACACCTATTCCATCGGTAGCCCAACAGGTATATACCCATACTCTTTCAGCTTTATCCAGTCTAGGGTGGGTATCTTGATTCGATGCCGTCGCGCTTGTGTATCCGCACCCAATTATCCTTTTTACTCGTCAAATCCGATCTACTCTACTCGTCAAATCCGATTTACTCTACTCGTCAAATCCAAACGACTGTACCCGCAACGTCAGACAGTTTTCGGAGACTGTCCGCACGGTTTGCTGTGAGAAGCCGTCTCCAGACTTGGCCTCGACTTCGAGCGACACTTCGACTTGCGCACCTGCCAATGTAAGGTGACTGATGACCTCCTCGACAAGCCGCGGAACGTCATGCCCAATACGAGTGGTATCAAGTTGCGCGGACATATAAAAGCGCGTATTTTTTAGAAGTTCCGGCTTTATAGCTTTGGAAGAAGGTTTCTCTCCGTCTCTTGTGTTAACGGAGATCACCGTTGTGACATTGTCTCGTTTAATTTCGGCGGCTGCTTGACGCTCTGCCGTTTCCTCGGCAAGCTGCTTTTGTGCCACGCTGACCTTCACCAGATAGCCGGAACGCTCGATGATGTTGACATGCTGGTGGAACTTCTGGTCAATGTATCGCGTTCCATCAAACCCCGAAGCCAACGCGAAATACTCGGTAGAATTCAAACCCGTGCGTATTGTCTCTTCCAACACGTGCTCGCCCGCCAAACGTGGAAGGTAGCAATAGGTGCAAAGATACTCCCAGAGTTTCTTTATGGCAATATTGTCCGCATCGCGCCACAGCAAGTTATCCAGTTCCATCATGAGCAGAGCCGGAGCCCACTGTGTGATGATTGCCTCATTCTGGAGCATCTTCTTGGCGGCTTTCGAGACAATGCTGTCGTTTCCGCCACTGATGCGGATGGTATCCCACACGATTGTCTTCATGTCCACGTTCTTATCGATGTATGGAACGAGAAGCCAGCAATACGTCTCTTTAATTTGAGACTCTACGGTCTCGTCGCTCCGCTTGAGATTGTTATCTGTTTCGCGGTCCTGAGCCGCATCGAGATTCAAATCCTCACTGTCCTCTTTGATGGACTTCCAAGCGAGGTAAAGCCGAACCGCCTGTTTCAGCGACGACATCAAGTCCTGGTCAGGCACGATAAAGGCGAGCATATTTCTATAGATGCGCGGGGTATTCCCACGGTTATTCAGGATGTCTATGACCGCTGCCATCGCACTGTTGTTTTTGTTTGATGCTTTATATGTCTCCGCAGGCCGCAGTATCACCAGGCGGGCTGCCTGTTCGTCCGGCACGTCAAGGGAGGAGGAAGGACAGATATGGAGGCCGGCGAAGGGTTGCTCTTTACGTAACCTACGCAGGCGCGTTTCGATTTCGTATTCCACATCCGAAGCTGAAATTTGCGTGGCTCGATCTTCTACGGTCTTGCGGAGAGTCGGTCTTGTGTCATACCAATAACGGTCTCCCGACGGGTTGGTATAAAGGTAGGCAAGCGAAAACGTAAGCGTATTCAACGCATCGTTGAAGTTGGCGATGTTCTCGCCCGGCTGAACAACGCCGAGGCGTATTCTTGAAGCCTCGATACCGCGCACGTTTTGGTTTCTGGAAGTTGGCGCGCTGCCCAGCATCACGGCGCGGGCGACTCGGCGCGAAGCAAGGCAAGAACCATAGCGGATATTTCGTTGGTCGTTCTGGTAGGGAACGGAGTTTTTGCCGTCCACTTCTCTGTCGACCAATCCGTTCCATTCATCTCCCAGATTGCGCATCAGTTCGAACTGAACGTTGCCGGAATTCAGCGGGACAGAACCAGGCATAATCATAAAACCGGCGTCGTTGCCCATCCAGAGTTCGTGAATGACAGCGGCCATCAGGCGCAGAACACCACGAGTACGCTGAAATTTTCCCAACGTTGACCAATCTTCATACAGTCGGTCAAAAATTTCCGGGTGAATGGGATAACAGGAAAGCAAGCGATTTTTGTATTCCAACTCTTTGGTCTCGAGCGGGAAATCGCTTGGGTTCTCGTTATACATTTGGCTGAACTTGGCGCAGACAGCATTGCGCCCGTCGGGGTTTTTGCAGTCGAGAAACAGCCTGCGGCGCACAACTTCAAAGCCTTCATTGGCGGCCACGGGCTTCCAGATAGATTCCATGCGTCCGAAAGTATGCTCGATGGTTTCGAGCGCCGTCTTACCCGCGTCTCCGCCGATTTCGATGTCGGATTCCGGAATCGACGCCACAACAAGGCTGTTTTTACTCGCCCTTGCCGCCTCGGTCACTTCTTGAATGAACGCAATGAAGTTGTCGAACGTTCCTGCGGGCAACCCGCTTGCACCGTAGAGTTTCTTAGCGTAAGCCACTAACTCGTCCATCAAAACAAGGCATGGAGCGCAAGCATCAAAGAGGTTTTTCAGCGCTTCCGAACCTGGCGAAACGCCTTTCTTGTCGGCTTCCTTCACATAGTCGTACAGCTTTGGCTTGCCTATCGATTCCGCAAGTTGCGCCGCCATCTCGCCCCAGATCGTATTGATGGTGATACCGGGCATGTTCTGCGGACGCTTGGCTTTCGACGGGTCGAGCGCGGTACCGACCAGCACGGCTACGTTCGCCTTCGGCAACACCGAAACTTCAGCTCTTTGCAGCACGTGCTTTACATTCGGAATTTTTTCAATGGAAACACGCCCGCGTATCATATGATAGAGAGCCAGCATACTGTGAGTTTTGCCACCTCCGAACGCGGTTTTAAGCTGAATGACGGGCTCGCCGTCCTTGCCGCAGACACGGCGGAGCGATTGCTCCAACAACCCCGTCATGCCTTCGGTGACGTAAGTACGGGCGAAAAATTCCACGGGGTCGCGATACTCGAACGAGCCTTCGCCTCGCGCCACTTGCGCAAGGTCGGCTGCGAATTCGGCGTTTTTATATCGTCCCTGTGCTACGTCGGGATGGGGTTCGATAACATCGCGCCAGCACGGGAGCCCACTGACAGGCGTTGTCTTCAGGATACCCGCGTTCTTTTGCTTTGCGGCGACAGGAGCAACCGACGATTCGCTAACGGCAGTAGAGCCGCTTTCTGAACCATAACGGGAGGTACGGAGCAAACCGCGAATGCTCTCCGCGCTTTCCGGATCGATCTGCTCGCAGAGCCGAGACATAGTGTCCAGCGCGCGCCAAGTGTCGTCGTCGGAAAAATCTGTGCCACCGATGTGCGCAAGTCTGTTTCTTACACTCATGAGTTCTTTAGACCAAGTCCGGTGGTCTATTGAAAGTTTTTTGCGGAAAACCGCGTTCCAGTTGATGTCGAACAACAAAAGACACCGCTGGATGTCGAGAGAGTTTGTCAAAATTTTCTCATCATCGGAAGAGGGCAGATCATGCTTTTGGTCATCATACAGCGCGTCGAGAACGGCAGTCTGCCACCAGTGCTCTTTATATTGGTTTCGGAGTTCCTGCGCGATATAAGGCGCGAACGCGCCCAGCAATGTTCTGAATCCCTGAGAAACGATTACATGATTGTCGGCCATAAGCGATCTCTCCTAACTGATTAGGTGGTTTTGTTTCGCCGCGTTGTTATTGAACACCGATATCTCCGCTTTCCATATTTTTAAATACGGATTCAGCATCGTTTTAAGTACTTCTTGAATTTTACGGCAATCACCAGGCCCACAATCGTTAATGATCAGCGCGAATACGATACCTTTAAGTTCAGGTGAATTGGGCAGTTTATCGATCATTACTCCTAACCTCACCGCGCAATACAAACTCAACGAATGCAGGAATTTCTCATAGACTTCGCGTTTTCGCTCGTTGAACTTTCCAACGAAGTCTTTGTTGAATTTTGCTTCGAAAAACCATAGTTTGGTGTCGATATTTCGCACAAATTCGACAGTTTTAACATGCCCGCCTATATTTGTGTATGCGGGCGATTCTTCGATAACGTAGTCGGTCTCATGAGGAAGAAAGGACATTCCGCTGTACTGCGGATACTTATCCATTTCCGAATGTCCTTTCAAGCTCTTTTTCGTACAGCTTTGTTTGCTCGGCGGTCAAGGTATTCGGCGTCAGCACATCGAATCGTTCGCTCTTGTCGGCTTTGATTTGTTCGCCGTCTTTGTAGAGTGAATAAAACATTACGCTGTCGCCGTCTTGACGGTTCACACTGAAGTAACTTGCCAAAATCTCGCTGTGTGTTGCGAGAAAAATCTGCACGCCGCCTCGTTGAAGTTCGAGAAGAATATCCACAAGCACCGGCAAAAGTTCGGGATTGAGGCTGTTTTCGGGTTCGTCCCAAAACAAGACAGAGCCTTTTTCCAGTTGCCCGCTCGTGACCAACAATCCGAGAAAACCGAGTTTTTTGTAACCGCTTGCCTCGTTTGCAAACGGGATACGCACACCATCCGTCCTCAACGTGTAGAAAGAGCCCTCGCCTTTATCCCAACGTGCCTCACCGCCGATAGTGTCGACTATCATTTTGCCGACTTTTCGCTGTGTTTCAGACTGTACTTGTGTAGGTATGTCCTGCGCACTAATCAGCACGTTTCTGTAAATTTGGCCAAACCCTGTCTGCTTTTGCTCAATGAAAGTCAATAGGCCTTTTGCGTGTTCGAGAATATCTTTTTCAGGTATGTATAGGCTGCGATCGTCAAAACCTTTGTAAATCAACCTAACACTGCTTTTTATTCCATTGGTTTGAGTATAGCTTTTAAGACATGCATGATTAACGTCCTCTTCCAATGTCAAATTACTAAATTCATAGTTTTTATCATCTGGAAAATAATTGTTAATGTTCAATGCCCGTGTAAAATTGGAATGAGCTTTTCCTTCTCCAAATTCGCGCTCATTCATTAAGCTCAACTGTGGATAATATTTGCAGATAACATACATCACCTTCAACAGCGTCGTTTTACCCGTTGCGTTCGCGCCAATCAACACGTTCACTCCAGGACAAAAGTTCGCCGTGAACTCTCCTTTGAATACAAAAAAATCTTTTATTTCCACACGATCGATTGCCATCGCTATGACCATTCCTTTCGCTTCGCTCAGGCACAAAACGAGAATAAACCTAATTCCAGGCTAACGCGTTGTTTAGGGAAATTATGCGGACGCTAATAGTCCATGCAAACTTTGTCGTAAATAGTTGAAACTGGGCGACATATTGTTATCGACGTTCATCTTGGGGCTTATCCTTTCAGCCCATTGCGACTTTTCTTTGCCGACAGCCTGCCATCCCTTAGCGGAGAGGGCAACCGCACCGCCTTTGTAGACCGCATTCGCCAAGCATTCCCATGTGCCGCAGATGGAATCATTTACATATGCGGTCAATATAGCGTCTTTAGCACTCGGATAAGCAGATTTAATTGCCGGTATGCCGCCCAAAAACCATGCTTCGCCTTCTTCAATCTGATGCCCTCCCGCTTCTCCTTTCCATACAACGCCTTTCCCGCTGTTCAAAACTAAAAAGGAAAAGGGCCAGCCATGTTTTTGCCCTTTTCGACGTTGCCTCAAGCGTTCCTTAAGAACATACGGCCGTTGCTCATCATCGAGATCAATCGATAACTCGTAGGTAATCGGACGAGCATTACCGTCTTCTTTGTAATACACTTCAAATCCGATTGGCTCGCTTATACCTTGAGATCGAATTCTGCCGAATCCGCCGCGACCGCGAAGATCACAGGCTTCTTCGACTCCTACTTTCAAGCAATCCGCCAAAAAACCGAACGCGTCAAACAATGTACTCTTACCAACTCCATTTTTACCGATGACAGCCGTCAATGGAGACAGAGGGGTAGCTTTTTGCCTATTCCATAGCCTACCAAGAATGACATCTTTTAGCGCTTTGAAATTTTTGACGTGAAACCCTTCTATTTTGGGCATATCACGCAGTCCTCCTCCGGGTCAATCATCTGTATCGCCAAACAGTTTGAACTGCTCGCCGACGTCCCCACGGGACATGAGTTCCGCCGCCTTCAATTGTACATCGGGCCAGGCCACGACGAGCGAATTGTAAGCGAAGGCTTCGCCAGCCCAGCCCTTACGCTCCGCGATGGTGTATAGCCGGTACGCGAGGGCTTTCGACTGTTCCACGTTCACGCCGAAAAGTTCCGCAACAATCTTCGAGGCAGCGTCGACGCCGCCCGTTTCCATCGCTTGGGTTAATTGTTGGGTGAGCAGCCAGATGAAATCTTTCTGGGGATTGATATTCTTTTTGATTTCTTCCCGCGTCAGCAAACGTGCAACGC
>JAIRYN010000069.1 GCA_031267575.1 Synergistaceae bacterium
ATTCGATTATGACGGATACCCCGTCCGGTATTACCGTTACTGAAGCGTCTTTTTTACCCAGCAGCTCCTCCGCTTTCGCCACCGCGTCCTGGAGCGACGCCGCCGGAATCATGTTCAAGTGCTCGATCATCTCAGGCGCAACCGAAGAAACCATAACTACCTTATGCTTCAGCAGGACGCGCAGGAATATCTGCGACTGCCACTGATCCGGCAGGGTCTCATCGCGTCCTCGCGCTGTAATAGCGCGCATCACCTGTTCGGCGGAACGCGTGGACTTGAAAGTGTCGTAGAAAGCCTCTCCCCCGTGACCATCGCAGCACTCCGCCGCTATCACGATCACCCCGCCGGGAAGGATGCTGGCCTCCGCGCCCGTCATAGCCTTGACGGCCTGATAGACGTTCTGGTCCAGTGGATAGCCCCCGTTCCCGGTGATGACGATATCAGCCGGAACGGGCTTTATCCCCGCCAGGCTCTTCAAAAAATCACAACCCTCGCGGTGCGCCGCGTCAGAGTCTCCGGCAAAGGCCGCGATGATTTTTTTGTCCGCGTCTAGGACGACGTTCAAAATAAAAGCCAGCTTTGCGGTCTTCGCGGCGAAAATCATGTCACCATGTATCGGGTTGCCGTCCAAAATTCCAGTCCGTGCCATATCGTGGGCGATAAACTCCGAGCAGTGATTGGCCAAAACGGTTTTATACCCTGCGACTCCTGGCAGCACAACCTTACGACCTCCGCTGTACCCGGCGAAGAAATGCGGTTCGATGAACCCCTCCGAGATAAGAAGGTCGCACTCCACAACCAAGCGGTTGACAACCAACGAGCCGCCTGACGGAAGCGTTCCCAACGCAACGAGGTTCTTTTCGTCATGACAGTCGTGTACCACAATGTTCTCAGAAGAGGAGAGCTCAGGCCCGAAACGGACGGCGATTTCCTCACGCGTCATGTTGCGGTGCAGGCCTGTGGCGACGAGCAACGTTATTTCTGCATCAGGGTTTCCCGCGCGAATTTCTTCTAATAAAAGGGGCATAGTGATACCGCTTGGAACGGGGCGAGTGTGATCGCTGGTAATGATGACGACGCGTTTTTTACCCTTCACGAGCTCTCGAAGTGGCGGAGAGCCTGTGGGAGCACCTAGGGCCTCGCGAACGAGGGAGGACTCGGTGGCTTTTGCCTTATAGTCGTGCGCTCGGGAGTACAGTACTCCTCTCAAGCGCTCTTCGGGAATCTCACAGATTATGGCCGATTTTCCGTATGGGACGCTGATTTTCATCTTCACTTGTTCCTCCTGTCTTCGTTATGGAATGGGTAAATTTATGTCCGTCACTCAGTCATTATACTGAAAATGTACTGAAAATGTATGGGAAATATACAACCCCCTCGACACGATCCAGAATCAAAAGCCTCCATTTCGGTCGATGGAACATTGTCAAAATTATTATAATAAATATTATGAAAAATGTTTGCCTATCGTAATCGGGGATTACGAGGCGTTGCAGCAGGCGAATGCATTCTCGGGTACAGGCCTGGCGTTGCGCCAGATTCAGGAACCTGCCGAGGCAAAAGGGGAATATGAAGTGCTGGAGTACATCAATTTGGGTTTTCTCTCGCTTGGCGGTTTCGAGTACAAAAAGGTGCAGAAGCTGACGGGGGAAACTTCCTGTTTCCGATATGTTTCCATCCCTCACAGGAATCTCAAAAACACATCCCACCGCCTCCTTTGCACGCGGGCGACTTGGGTTTCCATCCCTCACAGGAATCTCAAAAACTTGCCCGGCTCTTTCGTGCGTTTGTACTGGATGGTTTGTTTCCATCCCTCACAGGAATCTCAAAAACTGTGCTCTGCTGTACAGGGTATACAGAGGTATACAGGTTTCCATCCCTCACAGGAATCTCAAAAACGTGGTGGCCGTCGGAGGAACCTCTCGCTGAATCTAGTTTCCATCCCTCACAGGAATCTCAAAAACATGTGGGATCATTGAGGATTTCTTTTTCCACCAATTGTTTCCATCCCTCACAGGAATCTCAAAAACCCGCCGCACATTGACTATCACTAAACTCTTCATTTTCTCATTTATCATCATTCTCAAAACAAAGATATTATAAAAACACACTATTCTCTTGTCAAGACACGGGGTTAACAGACTTTTACGATCCGCGTCGATCCCCCTGGTTTTACGCAGGATCACACATCGACGAAACTTTTACCTGAAATTCCTACTCAAATTCTAGCTACGCTAACATACTTAAATCTACTACGACGCCATAGAACATGAACATCAAGACAAACATGCCCACCACCCGCTGGCATATTGTACATCGGCGCCGGTGGCGCCGGTCATGAATGTCGAAGCGATTTCTATACGCTTTAGCAGATCCATGCAATGCGCTGCCAGGGCAGACGCGTCAGGAAAAACGTAATTGATCATTCATACCGATTCCCGATGTGTTTGCCCTGAGATGTTGCTTGACTCTGGTTATGAATGTGTTAATAGTGGTATTATCGTTTTCTTGTTGGGGTTGAGCAACCCAATAGATCCTGTTGAATTACAAAAAGGAGGAAGTCCATGTGGCACTGGTCGTTTGCAGGTTATGTAGACGTGCTTTTACTAACGCGCAAAACGAGGAGGTCTGTCCTGACTGCGCGGCCAGATTGAATAAACTTTACCCGATAGTGCGGAACTTTCTGCGAAATCACGAAAACGAATCCTATACGGCTTACGAGGTGAGCCGGCTTATAGGAGTCGACGTCAAGGACGTGGAAGGGCTCGTGTCTATGGACTTGATCAGGTCCGGGACACCAGCCTACGCGCATGATACGGAGATGAACAGCAAAAAGAGGGAAACAGAAAAAGAAATAAAGAAGGAAAAGGAAATGGAGAAAGAAATAGAGAAAGAAATCGAGAAAGAAAAGACCCCCTTGACCAAAAGGAAAAACTTCAACTCTGTCTACCTTTCTCACAAAAAAAAGCCTTGAAAAAAGGAGCGAGTTTTTTAATGAAGACAAGAATGAGATGGACGTTTTGGACACGCTTAGCATGCAAAGTTGCGTTGATCGCCGCGATCACTGTAGCGCTGCCGGCCGAAGAGACCTTCGCCGACATATGGCAGGACGTGAACCGTATCTTCGAGCTGAACGCCAAACTCCATCCCGGAATGACCATTGACGCGCTCAACGAGCTTTTAGGTCCTCCCGCGGACGAATATTGCATGAGCGGCACAACGCCTGAATTGACCCGATACATGTGGCTCCACGGCGAGATGGGCATCGAGGTTTACGAACTGGAGGGAACTGCCTACCGGGTCAATATTACCCTGCCCTGTGATAATAGCGCTGGCGCTTTGCGGGCTTTAGACGCACTGACGCGTCAAGGCCGGGAAAAATATGGGGCTGTTCCTTTGTTCGACTACGCCACGGGACAGCATTACTGGATACAAGACGGCATTCGTTTCGCCTTTTCCAAGTACAACCAGACAACAGTGTTCAGCAGTTGCATGAGGGTACGGTAATTTCACAAGGAGGCCATTCAGGGAGGCATTGATGTTGCGTCGAAAATTGTCAAAATTGTGGATCGTTTTTTTGTGTTTGTGGATTTTTCTTATCTTCAGCGCTTTCAGCTCAGCAAAAGCGGAGATGGCCGTGGAATACAACATGGTAACCGTTCAAGCGCTACGCGCTTGGGCCAGTCCAGGCAAATATTTAGCTCTTGGGGGTTTCAGGGGGACCAGTGAGACCGCTTTTGGCCGAACGGGCTCTGCTCCCCTGAACTTGAATAATGACTATGATGTGGTCGTGGCGGGAGGAAGCATCAGCGGAATCGCGGCGGCGTTGCAGGCGTCCAGGCTGGGCGTGAGCGTTCTGGTCGTGGAGCCCAGCGAATGGATAGGCGGCCAGGCAACCGCGGCCGGAGTTTCCACCATGGACGATTTGAGCCGCATACGGAGCGGTCTCTATCTGGAGTTTATCTTGAAGATGAAACTTTATTACGATACGATGGAAAAATCCATGGGAACCTGCTATTGGGATCCTCGGAGCCTGGCCTTTGAACCCTCCGTGGGTCAAAGGGTCCTCTATGAGATGCTAGAGGAAGCACGGACCCAGAGCGGAAAACCGCTGGACATTTTGTTGACCTCCGCTGTAACGGGAGTGGCGCGGGACGGCAGTACCGTTACGGGGGTCACGGTCCAAAAAAGACGCGGGACAAAGGAAGAGCAAGAAAAAAAAACGGAGATAACCTGCCGCGTCCTGATCGAAGCCACGGAGTATGGGGATATTCTGCCCTTGGTCGGTGCGGCCTACAGAGTGGGAAACTCCGTCACTCCTTTTCTTAATAAGGAAGCTTTGCTTCAAGACATCACCTGGGTCGCCATCATTCGTAGCTACCCCGGAGGCATTCCCCCAAATCTTCGGGTCACCACCCCTCTCCCCGGTTATGAAGAATCCAAACGCAACTACGAAAGCTACGTTTCCGCGGACGGGGTCGATTTCAAAGGCATATATCCCGTGGAGTTGCCTGTGAACTTTGTCAGCCACAACGCCTATCGAGGTCTTCCCGACTCCTCGACACCTTGGGGTTACGATGGTAGCGCCGATAACTGGAAGTACATCACGAAATCGGGCGTCAACTGGGGCAACGACTACCCCGGAAAGGTGAGCGAAAACGAGGGCAGGGGACTGACCGTGGAGTATCTGGAGAACGAGAAAGTACGGGCTCAGGTGGAAAAAGAGGCATTAATCAAGACTTTGCATTTCATCTACTATATCCAAAACGAGCTGAGCGAAAAATGGTCAGTCGCTGACGACGAATACCTAAACGATGAATTGCCAGTGGCGCTCGATCTTCCCAAGGAATGGCGGGAAATCGCGCGTCGCATGCCCCCCATTCCCTACGTTAGGGAATCGCGCAGGGTTGTGGGAGACTATATTCTGACGTCGGCGGAACTCCTCAGAAACTCTCTGAGTTACCGAGACGGTCAAACCAGTCACGAGTTCAAAGACGCCATCGCAATTGGAGGCTATATTTTGGACCTCCACGGCGCGAACACTGACGCGGATATGGAGTGGAGCATGGAGGAAAGAGCCGCGTCCGCTACGCTCAATCGCCCGCGTGGTCCCTTTCAGGTTCCGCTACGAGTCTTGCTTCCCAAGGATATCGACGGGCTCATCGTCGCCGAAAAAAATCTCTCGATGACCCGTTTGGCCGCTGGCGCTTTGCGTCTTCAACCCATCTGCATGATGGTGGGGCAAGCGGCAGGAGCGCTGGCCGCTCTTTCCGTGCAAAACGGTGTAACGCCCCGTGACTTGCCTCCGGTGAAGCTTCAACGGGCGCTGTTGGAGGCTGGCGTCGTTCTGTCCCTTTGCAAATACTCCGACGTTCCGCCCGAACATCCCTTTTACAACGCGGTTCAGCTTTCTAGCCTGTACGGCTTCATCAATCCGCAGGACCCCCCTCACGCGCCTTCCTATAACATCAGCGACCTGGACGACCCCGTTTTGGCTATGGCCATCATCAATGGCGCGGATAAGGGTTTTTTCGGCGTCGAGGAGATGATCACGCGCCAGGAAATGACGGCTATGCTGAACAAAGCGCGTTTGGCCTCGAAAACGTCCGAGGGGCGTGAACTGACCGAAGACGAGTGGACCGAAAGAATCCACTTCATCACCCGGGGAGTTTTCGCCGACGCGGTCGTCAAGGCTTTTGGGTTCAGCAACGACAACTCCGTCCCACGCCGTTTCGACATCTCCCCTGAACACCGGTTCTTCAAGGCCATCAATACATTAGATTCTCTAGGCATACTGAATCTTTACAGCGCAACCCGCGATCTTCACCCTGCCCGCCCCATCACCCGAGGCGAGGCGGCGGAAATATTAATAAAGGCCGCGACGGCAAGATAAGACCAAAAGAGGAGATGTTTTCATGCGGTATCGAAGCGGCAAAGAAATACGCGAGCTGTTCATAAAATTCTGGGTGGGAAAAGGAAGTTACCATTATCCTAGTTTTTCTCTTATCCCTGAGGACCCATCCCTGCTCTTTACCATCGCGGGGATGGTCCCATTCAAAGCCTATTACCTAGGGATTCGAACGCCGGAGTATCCCCACGCGGTCACGAGTCAGAAGTGCGTACGCACCAACGACATCGAAAACGTGGGGCGCACCGCCCGCCATCACACTTTTTTCGAGATGCTGGGCAACTTTGCCTGGGGCAGTTACTTCAAAAAAGAGGCCATCTCCTGGGCCTGGGAATTTTTGACCCAGGTCATAGGGCTTGACCCTGACAAAATGTACGCCTCCATCTACGAGAATGACGAGGAAGCCTGGACCGCTTGGCACGACTTAGTAGGGCTGCCGGAGACGCGCATTCGGCGGTTCGGCCAGGATGAAAACTACTGGTTCATGGGCGAAGGAGGACCCTGTGGTCCCTGTTCGGAAATCTATTACGACCGAGGTGAAGGGTACGGCTGTGGTTCTCCTTCCTGCGACGTAGGTTGCGACTGCGACCGGTTTCTGGAGATCTGGAATTTGGTCTTCACCCAATACGACCGGCAGAAAAACGGCGACTTGATCCCCCTGCCCCGCAACAACATCGACACGGGCATGGGGCTGGAACGCCTGACCTCCGTCGTGCAGGGCGTAGACACGGATTACGAGACCGATCTCTTCATGCCCCTCATTGAACACACTTGCGCGAAAGCGGGCATTCGTTACGGGGAGAACGCGAAAAACGACATGGCGGCTCGTGTAATCGCCGATCATGCCCGATCCGTGGCCTTCATGCTGGCCGACGGAGTGTTGCCCGCCAATGACGGGCCGGGCTACGTGCTGCGCCGTCTTCTGCGCCGCGGGGCGCGCTACGGGCGCCTACTGGGGTTCGAGAGCGGTTTTCTGGGCGAGTACCTGCCCATCCTCATTGACATTATGGGCGACCCCTACCGCGAGCTGATCGAAAACAATCTGACCATTAAGAAGATCATCGATGTGGAGGAGAATCGGTTTGAAAAGACACTGATGCAGGGTACCGATCTTTTCGACTCCGAGGCGACGCGCCTCAAATCCGGCGGTGGAAAAACCCTGCCCGGCGATGTGGCCTTTACCCTTTACGACACTTACGGTTTCCCCATCGAACTGACGCTGGAAATGGCGGAGGAACAGGGAATCTCCGTGGATCGAGAGGGATTCGATAAAGCGATGGAGGCCCAGCGTCAGCGGGCGCGCGTCAAGAGCAAACAGAAAAAAAGCGCCCTAGTGGGAGATATCTACACGGACCTGGAAAACGAACTGCCTCCCACCGTCTTCACGGGATACACCGAGCGGCAAGGCGAGGGAAAAATTCTGGCGATCCTGACGGAGAAGGGCCGGGTAGACAGCGCCGAGGCTGGGGAAGAATGCGAGCTGGTGCTGGATGTGACGCCTTTCTATGCGGAACGCGGTGGCGAGGTGGGAGATGTCGGACGTATTCATTCGCAGGCCGCGCCAGGTTCTCAGGGTTTATTAGAGGTTTCTCAGGGTTTAATGGAGGTTATCGACGCCGTTCCCCGGGGGAATCTGATTCTGCATCGAGTGAAAATCCTCGCAGGCTCCGTTTCCGTGGGTATAAAAACACACTGCGAAGTGGATGATCACCGACGCTCCGCCATCCGGCGCAACCACACCGCGACGCACTTGTTGCACGAGGCCTTGGGGCGTGTGTTGGGCGGGCACGTGAGGCAGGCGGGGTCTTTGGTAACGGAGCAGCTTTTGCGTTTCGACTTCACCCACCACGGGCCCCTCACCCATGAGGAAATCGAGGCGGTCGAAAGGATCGTCAACGAGCAGACTTTGGCGAACATCGCCTTAGACGTTGCGGAATGTAACAGGGAAGAGGCGAGAAAAAGAGGCGCGAAGGCCTTGTTCGACGAGAAATACGGGGACATTGTACGCGTCGTTGCCGTGCCTGGTTTTTCGACGGAGCTTTGCGGCGGTCTTCATGTTCGGGCGACGGGAGACATTGGCCTTTTTAAAGTTCTTCGGGAAGAAAGCATCGGGTCTGGCACACGGCGTATTTTCGCGGTGACGGGTATGAACGCCCTGGAGCTGTTGCAGCGTGCCTCGCGTTCGATCACTCGCCTGGGAGAAATTCTTTCTGCGGACGAGACGAACTTACCGGATAAGGCGGAGGTCCTGGTGGGAGAAGTGCGCCAGTTGCGGCGGCAGTTGGAGGAAGCGCGCCTTAAAGAACTGGCGAACAATGCGAAAAGCGCTTTCGAGCAAAAGGAGATACGGGGTGTTCTGCTGCAAATGGGCAAATTCCCCCAAGCCGCGCCGGACATGCTGCGGGACGTGGGAGACAAGGCGAAGTCGCTCCATTCCCCCACCGTCGTGGTCATGGCCTCCGTGACAGGCGACGATTGCCGCCTGGTGGTCATGGCCGACGACGCGGCGGTTAGAAAAGGGGCGGATGCTGGGGCCTTGGCCAAAGAGGCCGCGCTCCTCCTGAGCGGGCGTGGCGGCGGCCGCCCCAACATGGCTCAGGGAGGCGGAAAAAGCATCGAGAACCTGGACCGAGCCCTGGCGAAAATCGCAACCATGTTGGAGGGTCAGGTAAAGGATTCATGAGGCGGGTTTTGGCTCTTGATATAGGCTCAGTACGTATTGGAGTAGCTGTTACGGATCCCTTGGGTCTTTTCGCTCAAGGGATTGCCGTGTGGCAGGTCCAAGATGACTGGCGGGAGAAGCTGGAGGAATGTCTGAGGCAATACGACCCTGAACCTGTTCTGATCGGTATGCCGCGTCGAACGGACGGGAGCTATGGCCCTGAGGCACAGAAAATTCAGAAACTGGTGGAGGAGCTACAGGAGGCCTATCCCCATCGGCAATTCGAGACTTGGGACGAGCGCTATACCACCGTCATCGCGCAACGAGCGCTGTTGGAGGCCGACGTTTCCAGAGGTAAGCGCAAACAAAAGGTCGATAAAATCGCCGCGGCTCTTATCCTCCAGAGCTGGTTGGAGACTCAGGGCAGTCACCCCAGATAGCATAAACAGATAACAGATAGAACAGATAGACAAATAATAATAGATAGAATAATAATAGATAGATAGATAGATAGATAGACAGACAATAAATAGAGATGATTGATCGGAAAAATCGCCGATCTCTTGTGAAAAACGTGATTGTTCATCCAACGCTCACACTCCCGATATTATTGCGAAAGATTCCGTAGCTTAGACGTTAGCATAGACGTTGTCCGGCAAACGGCACCGTAAAAAATACGGCAAAATGGAGGTTCAATATCTGTATTTCAATTGAAGGACGCTTGAACGACGCTGTATTTCAGCTCTTTTCGTGTACAATAAAATAAATTCTCAAAAAAGGAGGGGAAAAATGTGGCGTCTGCTACGGCAGGGGCAGAAATGTCCGTTCTGAAAAAAATACTTCATTACTCGGATATCGGCGTAGCGCTTCTGATGATCCTTGTAGTGACTATGATGATCATTCCTCTCCCCACGTGGTTTATAGACATTTTGTTGGCGTGCAACATTACTCTGGGCGTGATCGTCTTGTTGGTTACTTTTTACGTCAAGCGAGCCCTGGAGCTCTCGGTGTTTCCGACACTCCTGCTCATCGTAACGCTTTTCCGCATCGCGTTGAACGTCTCCACCACGCGCCAGATTCTTTTACAGGGCGACGCCGGAAGTATCATCATGGCTTTTGGGACGTTCGTGGTCGGAGGCAATTACGTGGTGGGGGCCGTTATCTTCTTAATTTTGGTGGTCATTCAGCTCGTGGTCATCACCAAAGGCGCTGAGCGCGTGGCCGAGGTGGCCGCCCGCTTTACGCTGGACGCCATGCCGGGCAAACAGATGGCCATCGATGCGGATCTGAACTCCGGCCTCATCGACGAAAACGAGGCCAAGGAACGCCGCCGGGACATCCAACGTGAAGCAGACTTTTATGGCGCCATGGATGGCGCTTCCAAGTTCGTCAAAGGAGACGCTATGGCAGGGCTTCTCATTACCCTCATCAACATTATTGGGGGGTTGACCATCGGCGTTTTTCAGCGTGGAATGCCGGCAGCGAGGGCCGCTGAACTTTACAGCCTCCTAACTGTGGGCGACGGTTTGGTTTCCCAAATTCCGGCGCTGCTTTTTTCAACCGCTACGGGCGTCATCGTCTCCCGCGCGGCGGCGTCCTCCGATCTGGGGCAGGATATCGTGGTGGCGTTCACCAAGTATCCTCGCCCGCTTTACATCGGAGCGGGCCTTTTGTTCGGGCTGGCTATCATTCCGGGGCTTCCCACGATCCCCTTTATCATTCTGGGAGCGATGATCGGGTCGATGGGGTATATGGTGACGCGGGAAGGAACGGCCCAGGCCATCGAAACCGCGGAAAAAACCTCCACTCCGGCCTCGGGCAAGGGTGCGCCGGGAACCCCTCAGTCTGCGGGGCGCGGCGACGCTCAGTCCACTACGTCTCCCGCTTCGCCGGAAGAGGTCATGCGCCTCTTGACGGTGGAGCCTATGGAAGCGGAGATCGGTTACGCGATCATCCCTTTGGTGGACCCCGCTCAGGGAGGTGATATGCTGGAGCGCATCGGAACGATTCGCAAGCAGATGGCTATCGAGCTAGGGTTGATCGTTCCTCCCATCCGCATTCGCGACAACATTCAGATCAAACCCACGGAGTACGTGCTCCGGGTCAAGGGAGCGGAGGCGGGGCGGGGCGAGCTCTTGCCCGACCATTATCTGGCGATGAACACGGGCACCGTGGAGGAAGAACTGGTCGGCATCCCCACCACGGAGCCAGCTTTTGGGCTGCCCGCGCTCTGGATCTCTCCCGACCTTCGAGATAAGGCCGAGACGATGGGCTATACCGTCGTGGACGCCCCCTCCGTTCTGGCCACACACTTGTCAGAGGTCATCAAGAAGAACGGCGCGGAGCTTCTGACGCGGCAGGAGGTCCAAAAACTCACCGATATGGTGAAGGAAAACGCGCCGGCGGTGGTAGAGGAGCTTTTAACCTCCCTGTCCCTCGGCGAAATTCAGAAGGTTCTTCAAAACCTCATTCGAGAACAGGTACCCATACGGGACCTCGTGACAATATTCGAGGCCCTGGCGGATTATGGTAAGATGTCGCGCAGCGTGGATTTTCTGACGGAACGAGCGAGGGAATCTTTGGCGCGCCTGATTTCCTTAAAAATTCAGGGGGCCGCCGGGGTCATCACGGTGGCTACCTTGTCACCGAACTGGGAGCAAAAGATCATGGCGGCTATGGATGGGGACCTTGCTAGAGGGTGGCAGTTGAACCTGGACCCCAGGGAAGTCCAGAAGATGATCGCCGCAATCTCCCGCGCTGCTGACGATATGACCATTAAAAACCTGATGCCGGTTCTTTTGGTGCATCCCAATGTTCGGTTGGTAGTGCGGCGATTGGTGGAGGGATCAATATCTAATATTTTTGTGGTATCTTATAATGAAATAGCTCACGGAATTCAAATCAAAACGGTGGGAATGGTGGAATAGATGCGAGTTCTCAACCAGATAACCTTCGAAGCCAAGGACGACGCGGAGGCGCTTAGGCTAGCCAGCGAGCGCTTGGGCAAGGACGCGGTCATCCTATCTACTCGAACGGTGCGCGTGGGAGGGTTTATGGGATTTTTCCAGCGCAATGTTCTCATGGTTTCAGCGGGTATTCTTCAAGACGACTCCAAAGAGGGAAAACCGAAGGAGAGAGAGAAGGACGACACAACTGCCAAAGAGCGACTGGTGGCGTTTCAGAAACTTCTAGAGTTTAAACAGGCAACGGAGACACGGGGAGGAACGGAACTCCAAGAGCTCCCCACTCGACAAACGACGGCCCAGGATGGAATGGCGAGGGTGATTTACTCGCCAGCAGGTATTGGGGCGGCGGGCAGGAATGCCCAGGGGTTTGACAACATTCACCTCTCCGCGGCGGGTTTGGCCTCCGCGACGAATGACCCCATCGCGCAACGAAAGATTCTCGTGGACGGGATTGATGTCATGGATTCCGTCAAACTCAAGGAAGAGGTGAGCAATCTCTCGCAAAAGCTCGACACGATTTTACAACGTTTGGGGAGCATACCCAACGAACATGAGGCTAAAGAGACCGAGGTTAGACTGGATAAAAACTTCGAGGCAGGATTTCCAGGGCTTTTCACAGCGCCCGGAAAACGGAATGACTCGGACGAACTCTACCGGAAACTGGTGGAGGCGGAGATGGATGCTGACTACGCGCGGCAGTTGACGGAGGAGTTCAGAGGGAATAAAAGAAATGTCACTTTTTCTAAATGGCTAGAGTCGAAGATCCGTTGTGCCTCCGACTCCTCGCAGAACGCGCTGGGGGGCCGGAGGGTCATGTTGTTGGGCCCCACTGGCGTCGGCAAGACGACGACCATCGCGAAGCTGGCAGCCATACAGGCCCTTTGGGAGCACAAAAACGTTCTCCTTCTTACCAGCGACACCTACAGGATAGCCGCGGTAGATCAACTGCGGACCTACGCCAAGATCTTGGGGGTCCCCATCGAGGTCATTTTCGAGATCGAGAACTTTGCCGATGTCCTGGAGGATCACTCTGACGCGGAGCTGATTTTGCTGGACACGGCGGGGCGCGGGCAGAAAGACCGCAAGAACTTGGAGACACTGGAAGTTTTGTACAACGTCTTCAAACCCGATGCCGTCCACCTGGTACTGGCCGCAAACATGAAGTACAGGGATATGCTGGACGTAGTCCAGTGCATGTCCGTCATCCCCGTTTCCCACGTCATTTTCACGAAATTGGACGAGACGGTGAGCTACGGGGCTATTTTCAACATGCTGAAGTCTCTGGATAGGCCCGTTTCTTTCTTTACCACAGGACAAAACGTGCCCAACGACATAGAAGTGGCATCTAGCGCTCGCTTAGCCGGTCTTTTGATGAGCGAGGAAGATGAGCGAGGAAATGGAGAAATTGCGCCGTGAATAAAAGTTCCGTGGTGTTTTCCGACCAGGCGAAAGAGCTGAGACGTATCGTCGAACAGCACCGGCAGGAAAGCCGAAAAGGCGGAAATTTGAGGACGATAACGGTTCTCAGCGGAAAGGGCGGCGTCGGCAAGAGCAATTTATCTGTCAATCTAGCCTGCGCCTTGGCGGAAGGGGGAAAAAAGGTGGTGCTCCTGGACGCGGATCTGGGATTGTCCAATATCGACATGCTTTGCGGCATCACCGCCAAGTACAACCTCTCCCATTTGATCGAGGGAAGCAAGACCCTGAACGAGGTTCTGGTGGAGTTGACACACAACGTCTGGATATTGCCCGGAGGATCGGGGATCAAAGAACTGGCGGATTTAGAGGAGTCTCACCTAGTGGGATTGATCGACAGCTTGAGCGTTTTGGAGGACAGAGCCGAGATTTTATTGATCGACACGGGGGCCGGAATCCACAGAGGGGTGCTCACCTTCGCGGCGGCGGCTGATACTTTGATTTTGCTGACGACGCCCGAACCCACTTCCATAAGAGACGCCTATGGCGTGTTGAAAGCCTTGAAAGGTTCCTCTGAGGGCGCCCATAAAAAGGATGTCGTTTTTGTGGTCAACATGGCCAACAGTGAAAACGAGGGCCTTGAGGTCGCGAATCGACTTCGGATGGCGGCAAGTCAATTTCTGGATTTTTCGATTCACTATATTGGCTGCATCTTGAAGGATCGTTCTGTTGAACACGCTGTGCGCGCCAGAAAACCGTTTTATCAGCTCTACCCGCATTCGGCGGCAACAGCGTGCGTCAGAAAACTCGCGCGCGCGATGTTTGGAATGCCCGCCGAAAGGGTGACGAATCTTCAGCCGCCCAAAGGTCTGAAGGCCTTTTTTTTCCGGCTGACGCGGCAACATTTTGTAGAGAGATGAATATGAGAGATGAGTATAAGTATGAATAAGGAATTGGAGCAATCCCAAAAGCAACTGGTGGAAACGCTGATCGGCTCCAAAGTGGAGCTGGTGATTGCCTTGGGGCTTTATAAAGGAACCTACGCTTCACGCCTCGAAGAGCTGGAAAACGGCTTGATTGGGTTGTCGCACCCAACGTTGCGGGGAGCTTTGTTGCCCACGTTCCGCAGCACAGAGCTTTTAATGAAAATAGATGGGAGTGGCTGTTATTATCAGGCCACGGCCTCGGTGATACGCAGCACCGTCAACGTGCCTGTGCCTCTTTTATGGGTCAAACCCGTTTCCGATCTGGAAAAAGTCCAGCGGAGAATGTTCGTCCGGGTTCCCTGTTCGATCAAGGCGGACGCCTTTTGTCTGAAGGCCGGCGAGGACCCCGTGGAGGGTGCGCCTTCTCCCCAAAATATCCCAAAGGAGTGGTTTCCGGTGCGCGTATCGGACATCAGCCTAGGAGGAGTCGGTGTCTCGGTCAAGAAAGAGTTGGTCTCTCGTTGTATTGAAGGTGGCCGCTATCTTTTGTCGCTGAACATCAGCGGAACGACTTTTTTTCTGGTGGGCAAGCTGGTTAAAATTCTACAGAGAGACGCGAGCAAGACAGAGATCGGGTTGGCCTACGAGGGTTTGTCTACTTTTCTGGAGAAGTTGATGGGCGGGTATATCCGACAACAAGAATTTATAACGCGAGGGTAATGAATGATGAAGGAAATGAGAGAATCGAAAGTCAGAGTACTCATCGTGGATGATTCCGCCTTGATGCGGAAATTATTGGGGGACATCCTCTCTGCGGATCCTCGCATCGAGGTCATCGGAACGGCAAGAGACGGTATCGATGGATTGGCCAAGATTCAGGCGTTGTCCCCAGACGTGGTGACTCTTGATGTGGAGATGCCCAACAAAAATGGACTGGCCGTGTTGGAGGAATTGATGAAAACTGACCCCATCCCCATCATCATGGTCAGCAGTCTGACCCAAGAAGGAGCTCAGGTCACGCTCAAGGCGCTGTCCTTGGGTTGTGTGGATTTTGTGGCAAAACCGTCGATCTCTATTTTCACCAATTTCAAAGAAATAGCCGCGGAGATCGTCTCCAAAGTGCTCATGGCCAAGGGGGCGCGAGTGAGTCCTTACTTTAAAAAAGATGGAGTGGAGCTGAAAGCTGGAGGGGTGGCGATGTCTCATATTCTCGCGTCGGGGGGAGGAGCGCCAGGGTACAAACCGACCAGAAAGGAAATCGTCGCTATTGCGTCCTCGACGGGGGGACCTCTGGCTTTACAACAGGTGTTAGCTAAGCTGCCCGAAGATTTTCCGGTTCCCTTGGTTATCACCCAGCACATGCCGAAGGATTTCACCACCTCGTTGGCGAAGCGGCTCGACTCTATATCCGCTCTCTCGGTGTTTGAAGGAGAGGAAGGTATGGAGCTGAAGCGGGGCTCCGTGGTTCTCGCTCCTGGAGGAAGCCACATGATCGTGAAGCGGCGGTCAAACGGAGTCGCTTATTGTGGACTTTCCGACGCGCCTCCTGTGTTATCCGTCAAACCCTCGGCGAATATAATGTTTTTAAGCGTCGCCGACGAATATGGCGGCAAAGCGGTAGGAGTGGTTTTGACGGGAATGGGCCGGGATGGGACGGACGGCGCTGTCGCCCTTCACGGAAAGGGCGCTCATATTATCGCGGAAGCTCAAGAGACCTGCGTCGTATACGGTATGCCGAAAGCGGCGGTGGAAGCTGGAGTTGTGGATGAACTTTTGCCTTTAGGCGAAATTCCCGATGCTCTTTTAAGAAGCGTAAAAGGATAAAATACACTAAAATAAACGAGGAGTACTTTTCGGAATTCACGAGTTTGGGGATGGTAGACCATGACTGAAATGGATATGAGTCAATACCTAGGCGCATTTTTGGATGAAGCTGGCGACAACCTTCAGCGATTGGACGATCTTTTGCTAGCGTTGGAAAAAGACACGACAAATTTGGACATTATCAACGAAATTTTCCGCTCCGCTCACACATTGAAAGGGATGTCCGCCACGATGGGGTTCGAGAAAATGGCGGGTCTCACTCACGCTTTGGAGGATCGCCTGGACGCGGCTCGGAAAGGCACCCGCCACCTCAGTGACGCCGACATGAACCTCATGTTTTCTTCCCTCGACACCATGCAGGCCATGGCGGACTCCATTCGGGGAGGAGAAAGCGACGCGCATATGGATGTTTCCGTCCTGGTGGCCGCTTTGCGCAACATGAACGAAAACGCGGCCTCCGCGGCCAACGAGAAGGCCGCCAAAGGGGAGGCCGCCAAAGGGGAAGCGTCTGTTCCCCTTGAAAACAACCCTTCCTATGGACCGTTATCCCAGCAAGAAAAAGAATGGATCTCGGAAGCAAAAGGAATAGGCCGCACCGTTTTCAGGATTCAGGTGGTTTTAAGCGAATCTTGCCTTTTGAAGGCGGCTCGAGCTTATATGGTCGTTAATCGAATGGAGGAGCTCGGAGACGTAATTAAGACGGACCCCTCCATAGAGGCACTGGAGAACGAGGACTTTGCTCTTGATTTCACGATCTTCCTCGCCTCCGAACAAGCCGTGGGACAGGTCAAAAACGCGGTCCTTAAAATCAGCGATGTGGCCACGGTGATCGTGGATGAACTTAAACAAGACGCGTCCGCTGAACATCAAGAACCCGAGGAAAAAGAAGAAAAAGTAGTGATCCTCGAAGCCTCCGATATTCCCCAAGTTCCAAGCTACGCCAAGGCGGAAGCGCATCCGGCGCCGGCGGTGCTTCTCAAAACGGACGTGAAAAAGGCCAACCAAACTGTACGCGTGGACATTGGACGTCTAGACAAGCTCATGAATCTGGTGGGAGAGTTAGTCATCGGGCGTGCTCGCATCGAAAGACTAGTACAGGAGGCTCGTCTACGCGAGTTTGATGAACCACTGTCCCAGTTGGGACGTATCTCGGGAGACATTCAAGAACTGGTCACAAAGTTACGCATGGTGCCGGTGTCTTTCACTTTCGACCGTTTTCCAAGGCTCATACGCGATATGTCAAGGGCCCTGGGGAAGGAAGTGGAGCTGGTCCTGGAGGGTCAGGACACGGAACTCGACCGTACCGTCATCGACGAGATCGGGGACCCTATGGTTCACTTGATCCGCAACTCTTTAGACCACGGAATCGAAACTCGGATGGACCGCCGGGCGGCCGGTAAACCTGAAAAAGGAACGTTGAAGATCTCGGCCTATCAGGAGGGCAGTGGCGTCATTATCGAGGTGACGGACGACGGTCAAGGTATCGATCCTGAAAAAGTTAAGAAGAAAGCTGTGGAACGTGGGATTCTGGACGAGGACACCGCCGCCACGATCTCAGATGAGGAGGCCATTCAAATCGTTTTGCTGCCGGGATTCAGCTTGGCGCAGACCGTAACGGACATTTCCGGGCGAGGCGTGGGCATGGACGCGGTTAAAACCAAAGTAGAAGCCCTGGGCGGGCAACTGGATCTCGTCTCCCGGATGGGTCATGGAACCAGCGTTTACGTGCGGCTACCCTTGACCTTGGCGATCGTGTTGTCGCTTTTGATCAAGGTCGGAGATGAAACCTACGCCATTTCCCTAGAGAACGTGGAGGAGACGATCCTGGTCAAGCGGGAAAACATCAAGACGGTCCATGGTTCCCCGGCGGCTCTGTTGCGGGGTGAAGTGCTCTCCTTGAGCGACTTGGGCAACGTGTTGGGAACGACAGTAGAGGATACAGACCGGGACGAGTACCCAGTGGTGGTCGTGAAGATCGGTAAAAACAAGATCGGATTCATCGTGAACGAGCTAATCGGACAGCAGGAAATCGTTATTAAATCCTTAGGGCGCTTCTTGTCCAAGATCAAAGGTATCGCGGGGGCGACGATACTGGGCGACGGCAATGTGGCCTTGATTCTGGATATGGCGTCTTTTTACACGACAAAAGCGTAGCAAGAAAGGGAGATTATGTTGGATCTCAGCTCGTTCAACTACCTACAACTGGATGCTATCCGAGAAGTGGGCAATATCGGGACCGGCAACGCGGCTACGGCGTTATCCAAGCTGTTGTCGTGTATGATCGATATGGATGTTCCCAAGGCCGACCTGGTATCCATTTATTCGTTACCGGAATACTATGGAGATCCAAACTCCTTGGTAGCGGCTGTCTTCGTTCGATCGTTGGGTGAATTTGGATGCAGCTTGATCTTCATTCAGGACGAAGACGATTCTAAGTTGATGGTGGATCTCTTGCTGCGACAGCAGTTTGGAGATTCCCTTCCAGTCGATTTACCGGAAGAGATGAGGGAGAGCGCGCTTTCTGAGGTCGGCAACATCATTCTCAGCTCTTTTTTAAACGCAATCAACATGCTGATTGGAACGCGGCATCAAATTTCCGTGCCGGGGGTGGCCCATGACATGTTGGCTCCCATTTTAGATGTAATAATCTCTATTTTAGGGCAAGTAGGAGAGATGGCGCTGGTTGTCAACACGGAACTTCGAATAGCCGGGGTGAAAAATAAAGACGGGAAAGTCTCTGGAAATATTATCATGGCGCCTGACCCCGACGCTCTCGAACTCCTCTTGAGAAAGCTACAGGTACTGTAGATATGGAAAACGCTTATCATGTGGGGATGGCTGACTTGATTGTGGTCAGCGCGCCCGCGAAATTGATAACGCTAGGGTTGGGATCCTGCATCGGACTGGTGATTTTCGACGCCACAGCCAGGATCGTGGGGATGGCTCATATCATGTTGCCGGATAGTCGCGGAGCTAAGGGAATTGAAAAATTGGGAAAATTTGCGGATACCGCCGTTCCTGTCGTGATCGACGAAATGATCAAGAAAGGCGCGATAAAAACCAGGATGAAATCCAAGATCGCGGGAGGTGCCCAAATGTTTGCGCTGTCAGATACGACTACCGAGTTTTTATCCGTGGGTTCGCGTAACATCAAGGAGACCACGGCAATGTTGGCCAAGGCGGGCATCCCCTTGATTGCCTCCGACACCGGAGGCAACAAAGGTAGAACGGTGGAGTTTTCGACAAACACCTGGATGTTGACGATCAAAACATTGGGTAAAGGCAAGACGGAAATCTAAAGGGAGGAATATCCTTGGGGCTTGAAATTCCCGATGCCGAACTTTGGCGCGAATACGGCAAAAACCCTACAACGGAGCACAAGGAAAGAATCGTAAAAAGATACCTCCCTCTTATAAAATATGTGGTCGGCAGGATGACTGTTTCTCCCCCCACGGGACTCGATTACGACGATCTTTTGAGTTTTGGAGCTTTCGGTCTGTTGGACGCTATCGATAGATTTGACATTTCCAAAGGATTTTCCTTTCAGACTTTTGCCGTGCCTCGGATCCGTGGCGCGGTTTTAGATGAGTTGCGCAAATACGATTGGATCTCTCGAACGGGTCGCGAAAAACTACAAAAACTGAATAACGCGATCGAGAGAGTTTTGCAGGACAAGGGTAAGTTGCGCGACGAGTGGGTTATGCGGGAAATGGGCGTGAATGAAAAAATGTATCGGGAAATCCTAGAGCTGGCCAGTCGCAGTTACATCATTTCTCTTGATGAAATCGTCACCCTAGATGACGGAGATGTCAACCTCGAAGGTATCGTGGCCAGCGACGAGGAAAGTATTGTCTCCGTCATGGAAACCCAGGACGACTTGGATCATATTACGAAAGCTCTTGCGCGGCTGCCGGAGCGAGAGATGCAGGTGATTTCCTTTTATTATTACGAAGGCCTGACCTTGAAGGAAATAGGCCAGATTCTGGGAGTGACGGAGTCGCGGGTTTCCCAGATTCACGGTAAAGCTATAAGCGCTCTCAAGGCTTTGGTTACGTTGTAGAATGAGGCCATTGATTCGTTTTTTGGGCTGATTCAAATCCACGAAAAAAAGATTTTGAGGTTTATGAAGCGAAGAGGAGGGATGCAACGATGACGGAGGATGTGCTGAAACTGGAGGCTGACGCGGAGGGAATTTGGATCTCGGCTTTGACGGATGAACTGACGTTGGCTGCGGTGACCGCTTTCCTGCGTGCCAATGGAGTTCGAAAGTACGAACAGAAAGCGGTGGCGGAGTTCGTCGAACAAAAAAGCCGAACCCCCAAAAAAATTGCGAAACGGAATGACGTGGAAGAGAAGAACGCGCTTGTCGTGGTACAGTTGTCGAAGGACCAGATGTCCGCCTCCGTCGTTGTGGAACCTCCTTTTTTCACAAAACCTTGGCCGAGTGAGCAAGAAATCGAGGAATCTTTGAGCCGAAAGAATGTCGTTTTCGGCATCGACAAAGAGGCGATTGAACAGCTTATCAAGCTAAAATTAGCCTACGAGCCGATAATCGTGGCTCATGGCCAGGTGCCCAAAAATGGAAAAAATGCCAGGATCGAGATGTTGATCGACCCTGACCAAGCGCCGGTGGTGGACCAAGAGGCGCAAAAAATAGACCACAGGACGAGAAGCGCTGTCGTCAGTGTCCGACGGGGAGACAGGGTTGCCGTGAAGCATCCGCTGACGACAGGCGAGAATGGAATGTCCGTGGTGGGGACAGTGCTCAAAGCTGTTTCGGGCAAAGACGTAATGTTTTCCGTTGACAGTGGATTCGAGATTTCCGAGGACGGAACAATTCTCACCGCCGCCATAGACGGACATCTTTTGCGAAGGGACAGAAAATTATCGATCCGGCCGGAACTAGAGGTCAAGGGCGACGTGGATTTCAGCGCCGGTAACATCCACTTCATGGGAAGCGTGAAAATTTTGGGAGCGGTGCGAGATGGATTTGAAGTCATCGCATCAGGCAACATCGACATCAAGGATATGGTGGAGGGCGCCCACGTGGAAAGCTCTGGCGACGTGATCATCCACGGCGGGGTTCGCGGCATGGGGAAGGGACGCATCATCGCCGCCGGAAAGATCGTGGCGGGTTTCGTGGACCAGGCCTATATGCGCAGTGCGGATATCGAGGTTAAGAAATCAATCTTTCACAGCGACGTGGCGGCCCAACGCAGCGTAACGGTGTTGGGAGGACAGAAGTCCCAAATCGCGGGAGGAAAGATTCAGGCCGGCCTGGAGGTGAAGTGTCAGACTCTGGGCAGTGAAATGGAAACGAAAACGGAGGTCGTGGTCGGCATCCCCCCCGAACAATCCGAACGACGCAAGGAGTTGCAGACCTTGATCGCCCAGTACAAGGAGAACATCGAAAAGCTGGATACCCGTTTGGAGTATTTGAGGAAACAGGAGCTGACCTCCACTTTGGATACGGGAAAACGTGCCATGATGCTCGGCGCCATCAAATCCCAGTTCCAGATTCAGGCAGCTCTGAACTCCATGATAGCAGAGTTGAAAGAGATAGAGGAGCGCCTGGAACGCACTAAATCCCAAGGCGTGGTGAGGGTGAAGGGCACCTGTTATCCAGGCGTCGTCATCACAATCAGGGGCTTCTCTTATGTGGTGAAGAAGCCATTCCAATATTCGTCTTTTGTCTTCGACGAGGGAGAGATCCGTTTCAGGTCCTTCGAATAATGGTGAGAGGCCATTTGCGAAAAAATTTTTAGGGGACCCGAGGGGGAATTTGTATGCTTCAACCCGTCAATCTTCAACTCGCTCATTTCAATATCGAGCACAGCGCGCAAATCTCCAGGGACGCTATTGCTGCGGCCCAACAGACTGGGCAGGGTCAGGAGGTGGCGCAGGAAAGCGTGAGGCGGACCCAAATGGTACAAGCAGGGCTCGCCGCGGCGGAGGTACGGAAGGTGAAACGCAAAGAGGAAGAGGAACGAGAACGCCGCCGAGAAGAGGAGCGACAGTCTTTTTCTGAGGAGCCGGATTCTTCCGAGGCAAGCCTTGGAGCGGTGATTGAGCAAGAAAATCACCCGAAAACATCTCCAAAGAGCTTCGATTTTTACGCGTAACTGGACCCCGTTGAGAGGGGCTATCGTTTTGGAGGTGTCGTTTTGACGGTATCCAGCAACAGTTTAGGTTATATTATAGTGGACGGGGCGGAGGGACTCTTTCGCGGGGCCTCTTTAGTGGTGGATTTCCGCGGTATTCCAATGGACTTCCGGTACACGGACCCCATCCGGCCCACACGCCTTGAACGCATTCTGTACGGCAACGCTCTGGAAGTCTACCTGAGGGAGGAACTTATCCTGGAGAGCCTAATCGGCGCGGTGGAAACAAAACCTTCCCTTTGGGTCTGCCGGGAAGCCGGCCTTTTAGCCCCTTTGAAGACCGTTACGAAGGGTAAAGTCTTGTTTCTCGCGCCTTCGAACCGGCCTCCCTTGGACGTCGCTGGCAACGTGGAAAGCGGAGGAGAGACCGGTGTCTACATGATTCAAGCCGATTCCGTCAGCGCTCCGCTGCGGGTGATGTTTCCCGAACACACGAAAGAGGACGAGGTCAAACAAACCGCCGGAGTGCTGGTGGAGGCGGCAAAGACTATGGAAATGTTCGAGCCCTTCGGCCGCATTCAAAAGGCTCTTTCTTCTTTGGGAGAAGACTAGAGAGCAAATAAAAAGCGGAGTGGAGAATCAACGGTGATCACACAGGACCTGAAGAATTATTTCAGCCGGCATTTTCTAGGCAAAGTAAAGGTGAATCGTCTGTCGCCCGCTTTGACTTTTCCTCAAGTTTACGCCTTGAAGCGTCGCGTGGAGACGCATCCGATCCGCACGCAAATGAGGGTAACGGGGGCCGGTCTTCTGACTCTGGGAAATATCGCTTGTTCGAGCCGGGGTTTTCGTTTCCCGAACCAGTGGGTGAAGGCGAAAGGATCGGCGATCGCGAAATACGTCCCAGAGAAGATGCGGGTGCGCGCCATGCCTAAATTACAGATGAAAGTTAAGACGCGCGACGGCACGAAAAGAGCGGCGGTTCTGCCTCAAGAACGTTCCAACAGACTGCAATGGCAGACCATGAAACCCAAGAAAGAGGGAGAAATGCTCTTGGCTTGGTACGGCCCCATCATCGAGGAGGCCATCGTAAAAATGACTTTGAACAAACAGTATGGAACGTTGTTAATCTGGTATAATCCCACAAGTAGGCACTTTGAATCTAGAGGAATCTATCTCTATAGGCGTTTGGGCGTGCATAGCGACTTCGAGTGGCGCTGGATGTAAGTTAAATATAAGTTAATGCTGGATGTAAGTTAAATACAAGTTAGTGAAGTTAAATGTAAATTGGCTATGAGCGGGTAAGTGGACAGGAGACTCGATACTTTCGAGGAGAAGCATTATTTCGAGGAGAAGCATTATATTGAAAATACTATCGGGGGGTTCGTAATAGCAATGGCTGAGGAGAAGAAGGTCGAAACTTCTTCGGTGCGAGTGGGTGACCTGGCGGATTGCGTCGTGGAGCAGATCATGCCATATGGAGCGTTTGTGCGGATTTCGACAGGGCAGAAGGGTATGATCCATATTTCCGAGCTGTCGTTCAACTTCGTCAAGAAGGTGGAGGATGTTTTGTCTTTACAGCAAAACATCAAGGCTCGCGTGATCAAAATCGACGAGAAGGGGCGCATCGACCTTTCTCTGAAAAAGGTGGAAGAGCGTTCTTTTGTCCAGGCGCCTATCACGAAGGAAGACAAAGACAGTTTCGAGAAAAAAATGGCGTCTTTTCTGAAAGTCAGCGAGTCCAAAATAGCGGATCTCAATAGCAAAATGAACTCCTCGAAATCGGGAAAGAAAAAACCAGGAGGTAAGCCGAAAAGCTGAGAAATACGGTTTGCCTTCGGGCAAAAATTTAAGACGAAGCGCCGGATAAAATCCCAGATGAAAACTCGATTGAAGATTGTAGATTTGGGGGGCAAGAGCCTCCCCTTTTTTTATGAAGAGGCGCGACCACTCGATTTTTTCTCCGTTTCACGGCAGACAAAAGGACGCAAATTCGATCCCAACTTGGTCTTGGGTACAGCGAGCCGATGCCGGTTGGGATGTCCACGCGTGATTCTCTGCGCGCCCTTAAAGATTCAAACTCAGGGGGACGGAGTCCGTTTGATGAAAAAACTAAGCAATCGACACGATCCGCTTTGCTCGCCGGTCGCCTGCTTATCGACCAAAAGCGGCTTCACTGCTTCTCCTGAAGCCCCCAACGCAAACCCTTATCCGTTGGAAATCGAACGAAAGGGGTTTGAACGATTATTTACCCCTTTCCCCACGTCCTTCTGGCTGACTTGCCCCTGGCTTGTGCGGATGGCCGGTACAGCGGAGTCCAAGGGTGGAGTCCGGGAATTGGAGCGCTGGATCGAACGCTACGCATATCGAGAGTGGATTGCTTTCAACATGGATCATCAACGGACGAGGATTGCTCTACTGCCTCGGTCTATGTCGGGTTTTCTGCGCCGGTTCGAGCCTAGTACCCTAGATCTCCTTTATCGGGGCGGTGTGGGAGGCATCCAATACAGATCGAGAGGAGAACCCGCGCGTGTAAAATGTATTCACTTACAGGTCGCGTCTTGGCTGGCGCTGCGTCGTCACCCGGGACGCCCATGGCTCGAAGATCAAGGCTTGGGACAAGATTGCGACGGCCGCTTGGTAGAGATTTGCAAAGGTCGCTAACGCAAGAAGGGGGTAACGCAACGATGTGGAAAGGACGTTTTGAGGAGGAAACCGCTCAGGTGGTGCTGAAATTTACCCAGTCACTGGACCTGGATTGGAGGCTTTACGACCACGACATCCGGGGCAGCGTGGCCCACACGCGCATGTTGGGAGCTGTGGGATTGCTCTCAGGCGATGAGGCACAACAGATCGAGGACGGCCTGAACGCGATTCGCCGCGAGATTCGCAGTGGGGAGCTGGAGCCCTCCGAACAGCTCGAAGACGTGCACATGAACGTGGAAAACCGCCTCATCGAGCTTCTAGGCCCAGTGGGCGCGAAACTTCACACCGGACGAAGCCGCAACGACCAAGTCGCGACCACGATACGCCTCTACCTCAGGGATCGCCTTCTAGACTTGCAGACTGCCCTGCTTTCCCTTCTGGGGGCTCTCCTGGACCGGGCAGAACGGCACCAAAACACGGTAGTTTCGGGATATACTCATCTCCAACAAGCCCAGCCCATTTCCCTGGGGCACTATTGGATGGCCTGGTTTGAGGCGTTTCTGCGGGACTATGGCCGGTTGGAGTTCGCGCTTGCCTCCCTGGACGAGTGTCCCCTGGGGGCTGGGGCTCTGGCGGGTTCCACTCTGCCCCTGGATCGAGGGATGACCTCTCGGCTTCTAGGCTTCGGGCACCCTACCCGCAACAGCTTAGACACCGTGGCTCAGAGGGATTACATGGCCGATTACCACCACTTCGCCGGACTCTTCGCTGTTCACGCGGGGCGCATGGCCGAGGACATGATCCTCTACACCTCTCAGGAGTTTGGCTGGTTGAAACTTCCCGACTCTTTCTGCACGGGATCTAGCATCATGCCCCAAAAGAAGAACCCCGACGTGCTGGAGCTGGTACGGGGCAAGACCGGGCAAGTTTTAGGGCATATGATGGACCTGCTGATCACGCTGAAGGGGCTCCCCATGACCTATGACCGAGACCTTCAAGAGGACAAGCGGGGGTTGTTCGCCTCCCTGGGAACGGTGGATCTGGTTTTGGAGGTCCTGCCGCCCTTGATCGCCAAGACAGAGGTGAACGAAGCGTCGGCGCGGGCCGGGCTGGAAAAAGGCTTTGCCCTGACGTTGGCCACCGACGTGGCCGAGTATCTGGTTGTAAAAGGATTGCCCTTCCGTGACGCCCATTGGAAGATGGGGCAACTCGTCAAATATTGCCTGGAGAGCCAAAAGCCATTGACGGGGCTGACCCTCGCCGAATGGCAGGAGAAAATCCCGGAGGTGGGGCCGGACATCTTCTCGATCCTCAACCTGGAGGAAAGCGTAGCCAGACGAAAGACCTATGGCGGGACGGCTTTTTCTCAGGTCGCTGTTCAAATCGAGGAGGGAAAAGAACGTCTTATCGCGAAAACAAAGGTCTTGGAGGCCGAACGGGAACGATTGAAAAGTTATCGTATATAGATTAATATTAATAAATATAGATTAATATTAACAAATTAAAAGAAAATTGTAACCGTTCAGAGGACGAATCCCCTGCGGTTTGCTTTTGAAATAACGGTTTTGCTTCTGAATAATGATTTTGCTTCTGAAAATCTGAATACCTGAAAATCTGAATATCGAGGATTCTTGGATGTCTGTTGTTACACCGAATATTTCATTGCGTGATCTTTCTTACATTTTGCCGGATGGACGAAGACTTTTAGAGAACCTGAACGAAAGTTTTGGGAAGGAACTCGCCGCCTTGGTGGGCCGTAACGGCGTGGGCAAGACTATGCTGGCAAAGCTCATGGCGGGACTCCTTCTCCCTTCCTCCGGCAGCGTCCTGCGGAACGGCTCTGTTTTCTACCTCGATCAGATGACGGACCCGTCGGTTTTTGGAACTGTGGCCGATCTGGCGCAAATATCGGAGGTTTTAAACGCGGTTCGGCGCGTCGAAAAAGGTGAGTCAAACCCGCAAGATTTCGATCTAGCTGATGGCAACTGGGACGCCGAGGAACGCGCTGGTCAAGAGCTTTGCGCGGCGGGACTGGATTATTTGACGCCTGACACGCCCACCTCCAGGCTGAGCGGCGGGGAATGCACGCGAGTCGCCCTTGTGGGAGCTTTTCTTTCGAGGGCGGATTTTTTGATTTTGGATGAGCCTACCAACCACCTGGACGTTCCCAACAGGAGGACCCTTATGGCGTATCTGGAGACCTGGAAGAAGGGGCTTTTGGTGGTTAGTCACGACCGGGAGCTTTTGGGACGGATGGAGCGCGTCGTGGAGCTGTCGTCTCATGGACTCAAAAGCTACGGAGGCAACTATACCTTTTACAGAGAATCGAAGGAGCGGGAGCATCAGGCGGATTTGTCCCGTCTGGAGCACGCTAAGACAGAGCGCAAGTGTATGAAATCCGAGCTACAGGCTGCAGTCGAGCGTCAGAGGCATCGCGCGGCCCAGGGCAGGAAGAGCGCCGTCAACATAGGGATGCCCAAGGTGATGCTCCACGCTATGAGAGGGTCGGCCGAAAAGACTGCGGGCGCTCTTCAGAAGCTGAAAACCGAAAAGGTGGAGGCTCTTGCGACAGCCGAAAAAGAGGCGTTCCTGAAAGCCGGAGTAGAGGACGCGGTAGTCTTGATCCCACCCGCCTGTTTCGTTCACGCAACGAAGGTGGTTCTGCGGGTGGAGGGAATTGTCTTGCCCTACGGCGCCTATAGAAGCCCTATCGACTGGACGATGACCGGACCAGAGCGCGCAGCGATCGAGGGAGCCAACGGAAGCGGTAAAACGACGCTTCTGCGGGTTCTGAAGGGAGAAATCGCGCCTCTCGCCGGAACTTGCCAGGTGAAAGTGCCGTATACCACTCTCGACCAATTCGCCGGGGTGGACGAAATGGACGAGAAACGCTCCTCCGTGGATCTATTGCGCTCGTGGGACGAGAATCTCGATCTGAGGGAGGCGTGTACGCGGCTAGCTCAGATAGGAATCGCCCAAGAGCGACTGAAGCTCCCTCTGGGTGTTTTGAGCGGTGGAGAGCGCGTGAAGGTCATGTTGCTCTGCGCCATTCACAGGAAGCCTTCCCCCCAGCTTTTGATTCTGGACGAGCCCACGAACCACTTGGATTTGAATTCCGTCGAATCGGTCGAAAAGCTCCTGAACACATACACTGGGGCGTTGATCGTGGTTTCCCACGACATCCACCTCTTGGAGAACATCGGCGTAACGCGAAAAATACGATTGGCGGAAGCGAACCGAAACACGTCCACTTCCGCCAAGAGCCCATAAAACCGCCCGCTGGCGCTATGAGCGCAAGCACATTGTGGCGCGCGCCATGTTGTTACCTAAGGTGACGCATTGTTCCAGATCGGTGTCGGTGGGAGCGGTAAAGACCTCCACTTCGGGCCCAACCCTCTCCAACTTGAGGGTATCGGCGTAAGTCCGCAGCGCGTTCAACGCGCCTTTGCTCCAACTGTAGCTGCCGGCTATACCTAGAACGCGATTTTTAGGCATCCGATTGACCAATTTGACGCAAAGCGCGTCAATGGAGGGAAAAAGCAAGGTGTTATACGTGCAGCTCAAAAGGACGAGACCCTTGTACCGCCAAATGTCTCGAAGGATCAGAGACGGGTCCGAACGAGAGGCGTCGTAGAGGCGAACGTCCTTCACTCCGCCCTGGGAAATACCTTGGCAAACCGCTTCGGCCATACGTCGGGTATTGCCGTACATAGATCCGTAAACCACCACAACGCCGCGCTCCGTTTCCTGTTTGCTCCAGAGGTCGTAAAGCTCCACCACTTGTCCCACATCATGTCGGAAAAGGGTGCCGTGGGCGGGGTAAATTTTTTCAATCTGGAGACCCTGGAGCTTTTTCAAGGCCGTCTGGACCATGCCGGAATACCGGGCGACGATAGTGGCGTAGTAGCGCAGCATTTCGTCCTCCCAACGAGACCGAGGCTTCTCGTCGTCGAAAAGGCCTCCTTCGTGAGCGCCATAACCACCAAAGGCATCGTTGGAAAAAAGGATTTTCTCTGTCGCGTCGAAAGTTACCATGCTCTCCGGCCAGTGGAGCATGGGGATGGTGTAAAAGCTCAACGTGTGTCCCCCTATGTCCAAACTCTCCCCATCCTTGACCTGGACGATGTCTTTCTCGATGCCGTGGTACCCCTTCAGCAGCGGTAAGGTTTTGGCGTTAGCGATCAGTTCGAGGCCGGGGTATGCTCGTTTCAACTGCCCTATCACCCCCGCGTGGTCGGGTTCCATGTGGTTGACGACGAGGTAGTCCAGCGGACGTCCGCCTAAAACTTCCGCCACGTTTCCAGCGTAACCGTCAAACCAAGGACCCTTCACCGTGTCGATGGCCACCGTTTTCTCTCCTAAAATCACATAAGCGTTATAGGCCACTCCTTGGGGCAACGGCCAGAGGGACTCGAAAAGATCCGTCTCGTAATCGTTGACTCCCACCCACCACGTATCTTTGGCTACAAGTATCGGTTTGTACATCACGCCAACCTCCTTTTCTTCCGTCTGTTGAAAACGAAAAATCAAAAAAATGAGTTTAAGATATATTCCCCAAACGGTACTCCGAAGCAGGCGCACATGTGAGGCTCTCTATCGGCGCATCGGGGAAGAAAACCTGGTACGTCAATTATAGACGATCTGGAAGGTCAAAGGTATCCCAGTATGAAAAAAGAAATATACCGATTGCTAAAAATATACTTGCTGTGGTCATTTGATCTCAATTCCCACAAAAAAAGAGACCCATGTCAAGAGACCTACTGTATCTTTGATATATGAACAAACTCAATGCAAATTCCCAATAACAGGGACTGATAGCAAGAACTGATAACCGGTATACGTTGAACACCACACCGGGAACTTTCTGGTAATACAACCGGACATTTTCACTGATGCTTGACAGCTTCAAGATACATTTCAAAACACGCATCGATACGCTACAATCACCTTTATAAAAGAAAGTAGGGTTATCATCGCTCAGTTGGAGTTGGAGTTGGAGTTGGAGTTGGAGAAGGTCGAGTTGCGCGGTGAGTCATGGAGCGGAGATCGGGAATGAGAAAAAGATGGTTTTATGTCGCTAACGCGCTGGTTGGGTTTTTGTTTTTAGGGTTGATCTACGCTTGGAGCGTGTTTGTAGGGCCTTTGGAGTCGGAATTTGGCTGGATTCGTTCTCAAACATCTTTGAATTTTTCCATTTGCATGGCGTTTTTTTGCTTGGGCGGCCTGCTGTCAGGCAGGTTGTTGAAAAGCAAAACCCCGCGGCAGGTGATGCTCCTCTCCGCAGGATTCATTTTGGTGGGGTTTCTCTTGACCTCTCAAATACGGAGTTTGTTGGAACTCTATATTTTTTACGGCGTCCTATGCGGTTTGGGAGTCGGCGCTGGTTATAATACTTTGTTGAGCGCTACCCTGTCATGGTTCCCGGACCGAACGGGGTTGGTTTCTGGAGTTCTGTTAATGGGCTTCGGCTTTGGCGGATCTCTTTTGGGCAGCGTCGCCGTCGTCATAATGGAGGCTGTGGGCTGGCGCGGGACTTTTGTGGCACTGGGGACGGGATTGGCCTTTTTGATTTTGCTGATGGCGTTGAACACGAAAAACGCTCCCGCGGGACAAACCGATCTAGGTGACCGGGCCAAGGGGGAAAGAGACTTTCTACCCCAAGAAATGCTAAGGGACAGTACCTTTTATGCCTATTACTCAAGGGGCATGTTGGTTGCGTCTATCGGACTGGCCATGCTGGGAAACGCGGTTCCCTTCGCTTATTCCATCGCCCAGGACTCCGTGGTCGCGGCCACCATTGGAGGGCTCATTTCCATATTTAACGGTTTGGGTCGGGTTGTGGGGGGCGTTGTTTTCGACAGAATCGGCAGCCGAAGGACGCTTTTGATCGGTATTTGGGGAACAGCTCTGGCGATCAGCGTTTTGATTTTCGCAGCCGTAAGGGAATCGATCATGATTTTGACGGCAGGTTACATCTTAGGCGGTTTTTTTTACGGCAGCAATGTTCCTTGCAATGCGGGGTTCATCGACAAGGTCTACGGGCAACGGTATTTCGCCATGAATTTGAGCATTCTGAATACCTACGTCCTGTTTTCGTCTTTTGTGGGACCCTACATCACCGGGCTCTTGTTCGCTTGGACGGGATCTTACGTCGCCCCCTACACGATGTTACTCGTCATGTGTTGCGTGGGTTTCGTGGCGCACCTCCGCGTCAAGAGACACTATATTCCCACTGAGTGATTTCTTACGACGATATACGGCGACGCCAGAGGTAAAATCGGGTAAGATATGGAAGTAATTGTCGGAAGTTTGTATTGGGGCCGCGCCAAAGCATCTTCCGGAGTAGGGGCAAAATAAACGAAGATAAAGGTAAGAAGAAGAAAAGAAGAAGAGGGGGAAAAATTGATGAATCCGATAGTAATCGATCATATAGGGGTAGCGGTGAAAAACATCGAAGAATCATTAAAATTCTGGGAAAAAACTCTGTCGATCAAGTGCGCTGGCGTCGAGGAAGTGGCGGCGCAAAAGGTCAAGACGGCGTTTCTTCCCGTGCGAGACACAGAGGTGGAATTGCTGGAACCTACAGCGGACGACAGCCCCGTGGCGAAGTTTATCGAGAAAAAAGGTGAGGGAATCCACCACCTGGCCATACGGGTGGATGACGTCCAAAAATCCCTGGATGAACTAAAAGCTCAAGGCATCCGATTGATCGACGAGAAGCCGCGACCGGGCGCGGGAGGGGCTAAAATCGCTTTTATCCACCCCTCGGCCACCGGAGGGATCCTTCTGGAACTATCGGAAAGGTAGCCCTCTAGGCAAAACCCTAGATTTGCAACGGTCGCCGATGCCTCAAAAACTGGGAAAGTTGAACAGCGCGTTGAGCAAACACTTATTGTCAAGTGTCGTCGCTTTTTTCAACCTGTTACCTCATGTTGCGGCCACGAGGTTGGGCTCGTTTTTGGGGATAGCGATTTGGGCCTTCAGCAAACGCAAGGTGGACAAGGCCGAGGCGCGCTGTGTGTCCGCTTTGGGGGTAGGGGTGACGATAGCAAGAAAAATCGTGAGAAGATCCTACGCCAACATGGGACGCTCTGTCGTGGAGTTCGTGCGGCTGCCGAAACTTCGTTTACGGTTACCCTCCCTGGTTTCGATCGAGGGCAAGGAACACCTCGACGAAGCCCTCGGACGGGGCAAAGGCGCCCTGCTTATGACGGCTCATATGGGTAACTGGGAGTTGGCAGGCGCTCGAATGGTGATGGAAGGATACGCGATAACACCTATTTATACGCCCCAACGCAACACAGTCGGCGTGGAAGATTGGGTTGCCCACTTACGCGCCGATGGATCGAAAATGAAAATGGTTCCTAGCAAGGGTTTTGCTTTGCGGGAAGCTTTTCGCGCTCTTCGCAACGGAGATGTCTTGACTGTTTTGCAAGACCTGGACGCCAGGAAAGAGGGGATCATCGTTCCTTTTTTGGGAGTGCCTGCCAGCAGCGCCACGGGGATCATCAAAATGCACCGCAGGTTCGGCTCGCCTGTGGTGCCCGTGGTGGCTTTGAGAGATCCCGATGGAATCCGCCATACTGTTCATATCCAAAGGATTTTAAGCGACCTTCCTGACGAAGAAGGCAATCCTTTTGGGGTTAATATGGAAAAGTCGTTGAAAATATGTAATAATACTTTAAGCGGATGGATTGAGGAATATCCTGAACAGTGGATGTGGTTGTTGGATAAATGGGAATCTGTCACTTGCGTCGAGAAATGATAGACTGATGAGATATTTAGGAAAATGAGTGATCTTATTGATCTTATTGATCTTGACGGAACAGCGGACAGTTTGAGTGGAAAAATGATCATGGGCGTGGACCCGGGGCGAAATAAAATAGGATGGGCATTGACAACATCCAAAGGTAGCCTGATCTTGTCGGGGATATGTCTTGTATCTGAGTTGGATGTGTTTCTAAAAGCGTTGAACCGCCCTGCCAATGAATGGGAAAAAGAGCTTGCGGTTTGGACGCGCGAACGACAGTCTTTTGTGCGTAAAGTGGGCTTGGGATATGTTGCTTTGGGAAATGGAACTGGTAGCCGAGAGATAGAGTCGTGGTTTGCGCGATTTGATTTGAAGATAGTTTTGATTGAAGAAAAGGGTACGACATTGACAGCCCGTGATCTTTACTGGCGTTTTCATAGCCCTACTTGGTGGCAAAAATGTTTGCCGCGGTCGTTATGGATTCCTCCAAGAAAAGTGGATGATTTGGCTGCGTGGTCGATCGCCCTACGGAGCATTAGAGCTCCCGTTTTTGCAGGAGAAACGTAATTTTGAAGGATTGTACAAACTTCTGAAAAGCGAAGTCGAGGGTTGGAAGGGAGTAGTCAATGATGGCCGATATGGATAAATTAGCCGTTCTCGTTAATACATTTGGTTCATCTCTGATTTCTGTGGGACGTGAGGTCGGCCTTGAAGTCGCGTTGAACAAAGCTCAGGTTTCTCAGGGAGTGAAAGTATCCAATATCTGCGCCGTGTCTTTGATCGGCATTGTGGGCAGCGGAGTGCAAGGAACGGTGATCATCATGTTGAACGAGGATGGCTTCAAAGCCGTCGTCACTGCCATGTCAGGAGGTATGATCGTTCCCAACAAGAATGATTCTGTAGCGATGAGCGTTGTCGGCGAACTTTCTAATATGGTCAGTGGACGTGCTTTGATTCAAGCCGCTCTGGCTGGCGTGGACGTCACTCCCCCCCAACTCATTGCAGGAGAGAATATTCAAAACGTGCCGAATCAGTCCCCTGGAATTAAATGTTTTACGTTGCCTTTTGTATTGCAGCCTGCGGGGACTCTCTACTTGGTATTGTCTTTCAACGCCAGTTGATGCAACGCCGAAACGTGACGTTATAGCAGGGTATTTGGCCGGTTTGGAAGAAATGACGTGACAGAGGCGGGGGTTCTCTTATGAAAGAGACCGCCGCTCGTTTTTTTAGCGTATAACGTATTCGGACGAGGAGGGGTGCAAATGAAAAAGATTTCGCGTGTGTTTTGGGGATTCTCGCTTCTACTATGTTTCATGACGCCCTTCGCCACAGAGGCCGGGGTGGTTCTAGCGCTGTCCGGAGGAGGCACGCGAGGTTTCGCTCATATTGGCGTCATTGAGGTGTTGGAAGAACAGGGGATCCCCGTTGTCGGCATCGTGGGAACCAGTATCGGTTCCCTCATCGGGGCGTTGAACGCCAGCGGCTACCGCGCGAAAGCGTTGCGTGAAATTATCAGGGAGCTCGACTTGCCCGCCCTCTTGTCGGAAAATACGGGTCCCATGTTCGTCTTTACTGGAGATGACCGGCGGGCGAAAATGAGCACGGTCTCGACTCTCACTTACAAAAAACAGTCAGGGAAACGCGGCGGCCCTTTAGGGATACTGACGGGAGACAAGCTGTTTCAGTACTACGGACAATTGTTGAGAAACATCGACGCTACGGATTTCAGCGAACTTCCCATCCCCTACGCGGCCGTCGCGGCAGACATCCGAACCGGCGAGAAGGTCGTCCTGCGATCGGGCAGCTTGCCTTCCGCGATGCGGGCTTCGATGTCGATTCCCGCCCTTTTTGAACCCTGGGAAATCGACGGACGCCTCTTGGTGGACGGAGGGTTGGTCTCCAATCTGCCCATTGATACGGCTAAAGAGCTTTTCCCTGGTGTTCCGGTTATTGGTGTTGATGTCTCGGATGTTCCCTCGAAAGACCGTTCTATCGACACCTTTGTGGATGTCATTGACCAAGCGTTGACCATTGTCATGCGACGCACCACAGAAGAGGAAGTTCAGCACGCCGACCTCCTCATAGTTCCTCGGGTGCAAGAATTTTCTTTTTTGGCCGACAATTTCACAAACGATATCATTCAGCGGGGAAGGGAAGCGGCCCTCAACGCTATCGATAAAATCAGGGCTCTGTCGGACAGCGCGCCCGACGCGATTTTAAAACCTCGAACGCCCTCGAAACCTTCCATTGTCCAAGACGTGCTCATCGAAGGACTGCCAGATCCTCTTAATGAACAGTTGCGCAAGCAATTTTTGCGCTGGGTGGGCAAACCCTTCGACGCTGAGGACGTGGGGGAGGTCGTAGAACGGCTCATGGCGGCGCCGGATATCGCTACGGTGGACTACAATCTTCAGCATCTGGACAACGACAAGGTCCTCCTGGTGCTCGACGTTCGCAGAAATCCCAAGCTAGAGTTGGGGTTTTCGGGATACGCCACTAACTTAGATCCTTATCGTTGGCTTTACCTCAAAGGAACGGCGCGAGGCGTGTTTAATGAGCTAGACTCCCTGCGGGGGGTCGCTCGGATAGGCGATCAATGGGGTTTTGACTTGACTTATTTGACGGCCCCAGAACCTCTGAGTTCTTGGGAAGTCACCCTGGCCGCTCAAAAGTGGAAAATGGACACGTTCAATGAAGGCAAGCGAGACTGGGAACGCTATGCCTTCGGAGGTCAATATCTTTTCAGGGCGGGGAGTGTGCGTATGGGGGTAGGTATGGCCTATGAGCATATCGAAGGTCATAACGACTCCGATTCTGTGGGCCCCACCTTTTTCGCGGCCTATGATACCCTGGATATCCCAGGCGATCCTACTGAAGGGCAGGCTTGGCGTTTGAACGTCTGGTGGCCTGACACCGACGAAATCCTGTACCGGATCACCTACTTCAAGCCTCTGGAAGTAGGGCCCATGTGGCGAACTTACCTGCGGTTGGGGTACGCGGAGGGCGACACGGGCACGGAGGGACACGGCGTTTACCTGGGAGCCACAGAGGAAGTGTATTCCATCGCGAAACACCCCATCGAGGCAGAGCGTATGTTATGGGCCAATATCGCCTTCCGCCGCGTCCTGCAACGGAGTATATGGGGCATTGTGGCCACGGAGGTTTTCGCCAGTTACGGTTACGCTATGGACAAGGAGTACGCAAAAATAGCCGCGCCCTGGGAGGTGGGGTTAGCGTTCAGTATCCCCAACAATATCATCAACGTTAAATTGGCGGCGATGTATGGCAGCGAGCAATTTCGTTTTGGGTTTTTCCTAGGGGTTCCCATTTGGGACCACTATCCTTTGCCCTAAGCTAGACATAGGATGATAGACATAGATGGTAGACATAGGATGGTAGACATAGATGATAGACATAAAATGGTAGACATAGATGGAAGGTGTCGGTAAATATGGCTCGTAACATTACTTCGCGCGATACGGATTATTCGCAGTGGTATCTCGACGTCATCAAAGTGGCCGAGTTGGCGGATTACGCGCCAGTTCGCGGTTGCATGGTGATTCGTCCCACGGGCTACTCCATATGGGAGTCGGTGCAACGGTATTTCGACGACGCGTTCAAACGCACCGGGCATGTTAACGCCTACTTCCCGCTCTTGATCCCAAACTCTTTTCTGGAGAAAGAGGCCGAGCACGTGGAGGGCTTCGCGCCGGAGTGCGCCATGGTCACCCACGCGGGCGGCGAAGAACTAGAAGAACCTTTCGCCATTCGCCCCACGTCGGAGACCGTCATCGGGCACATGTACAGCAAGTGGATCCAATCCTGGCGAGATCTGCCCATTCTGATCAACCAGTGGTGCAACATCATGCGGTGGGAGAAACGCCCCCGCCTTTTTCTGCGGACATCGGAGTTCCTGTGGCAGGAGGGACACACCGCCCACGCAACCTCCCAGGAAGCGCGGGAGGAGACCCTGCGCATGTTGGAGGTGTACAGGCAAGTGATGGAGGATGTTCTGGCTCTGCCCGTGGTGCCAGGGGAGAAAACACCGGGAGAGCGCTTCCCTGGAGCGGTCGACACCTACACCTGTGAGACGATGATGAGTGACACAAAAGCGCTGCAAGCTGGAACCAGCCATTTTCTAGGGCAGAATTTCGCGCGCGCCTTCGACATCCGCTTTCAGAACAAGGCGGGGGACTTAGAGGAATGCTGGACCACCAGTTGGGGCGTATCCACTCGCCTGATTGGCGCCATCATCATGACCCACTCAGACGACGACGGTCTGGTGTTGCCTCCCAGAGTTGCCCCGACAAAGGCGGCGATCTTGCCCATCGGCACAGACGCACATCTTCTGGAGGAGGAACTGCTGCCGAGGGCCAAGGAGTTCTCCACGCGCCTGAATGACGCTATGGGCGGTCTCTACACTACCGTTGATACTCAGTTCCACATGAGGCCGGGGGACCGTTTCTTTTATCATCTACAAAAAGGGGTACCCCTGCGTTTGGAGTTCGGCGAAAAAGACATGAAAGCCGGGACGGTCCGAGCCGTGCGGCGGGATAGCGGAGAAAAATTCAACATTGCCCAGGATGCCCTCATCCCCACTGTCACAAAGATCCTGGACGACATCCAGGCATCTCTGTACGCCAAAGCCAAAGCCTTCCGAGAAAAGAACACGTCTTTCGCGTCGAGTTACGACGAACTGAAAGCGGCACTGGAGGAAAAGGGAGGGTTCGTCGAGGCTTACTTCGCGGGAACTCCTGAGGACGAGCGCCGCGTCAAGGACGAAACCGGGGGCGCGACCCCGCGTTGCGTCCCTTTGGGCGACACGTCCACGGGCAAATGCGTCCTCACTGGCAGGGAAGGCAGAAAGACCATCTTTGCCAAGGCTTATTGAAGGCCTATCTATTAAAGGCCTATTAAAGATCTGTCTATTAAAGGCCTATTGAAGGTCTGTCTGTCTATTCAAGGCCTATTAAAGGCCAGAAGTCTCGGTAGCCTTTATGGCGGCGCAGCAGTCGGAGGATATCACCGCGATGGAGGTCATCCTCGAAAAAATGAATGACTCTTAAAATCATAAAAGGGATGGTGTGATATGTCTTTACCGAAGGCTTACGTGGGTTTGCCGATTCAAGAAGCGGGATTGAAGGTTCTTCGGGGCAAGGTGGACTATAAGATTTGGGAGAAAGAAGGCGCTCCGGTACGAGACGAATTACTGCGCGACCTAGCGGACATGGAAGGTCTTGTGTCATGGCCTCCGATTCGTGTGGATGAGGAACTATTCTCCGCCGCTCCCAAGCTGAAGGTCGTCAGCAACTATGGGGTGGGCTACGACAACATCGACGTGGTCGCGGCTACCAAGCGAGGAATATGTGTCACCAACACGCCCGACGTTCTCACACCCGCGACGGCGGACCTGACTTTCGCCCTGATACTGGCGAGCGCACGCAGGTTTGTCGAAGCCAGTAACTTCTTGCGTTCCGGAGACTGGAAAGTTTGGGGGCCCGATCATCTGGTGGGCATGGAAGTCGCCGGCAGCACCCTGGGCGTGATCGGTATGGGCAAAATCGGACAGGCTGTGGCCAAACGGGCAAAAGGCTTCGATATGAACGTTCTCTATTTTGACGCCGTGCGGCGGCCCGACGCGGAAAAAGACCTGGGCGCGAAGTATACTCCCATAGACGAACTTTTGCGGGAAAGCGATTTTGTCACACTACACTGTCTTCTGAACGAGCAGACGAGAAACCTCATTGGCGAAAAAGAACTGCGTATGATGAAAAAGACCGCCATTCTCATCAATGCGGCCCGCGGTTCTTTGGTCGACCCAACCGCTCTCTACAAAGCCTGCTCCGAAAAGTGGATCTGGGGCGCGGGGCTCGACGTTTTTGTAAAAGAGCCCGTGTCATTGGACGACCCGCTCCTCACCCTCTCCAATATCACGACCGTGCCTCACATCGGAAGTGCCAGCAAGGCAGCACGAGACGGAATGGCGCGCAAAGCCGCGGAAAACTTTGTCGCGGCGTTATCGGGCAAGAGACCCATGGATCTCGTCAACCCGGAAGTTTGGAAGAACTAATCTATATTAAAGGAGTGCATTGACGTGAGCAAGATCGGCTTTATCGGCTTGGGCATTATGGGAAAACCCATGGCCAAGAATCTCATCAAAGCGGGCTATTCGCTGGTCGTTTTCGATGTTGTGAAAGAGGCGGTCGAGGCGTTAGTCGCAGACGGGGCAACTTGCGCAACCTCTCCTCGTGAGGTGGCGGAGCAGAGCGGTGACGTTATCGTCACTATGCTGCCGAATTCGCCTCATGTCAGGGAAGTCGTCGCGGGTAAGAACGGCGTCGCCGAAGGTTGCCGCAAGGGACAAATCGTCGTGGATATGAGTTCTATCGCTCCTTTGGTCAGCCGTGAACTTTCCACGCTATTGGCTGAGAAAGGGGTCGATATGATCGACGCGCCAGTCAGCGGAGGACAGGAAAAGGCCGAGAAGGGAACCCTCGCCATCATGGTCGGGGGAAAAGAAGCGACGTTCGAGAAGGTTAAACCCATTCTCGAAAAAATGGGCGTAAGCGTCACCTTGGTGGGGGAAAGCGGCGCGGGACAGATCACCAAGTTGGTAAACCAAACAATAGTGGCTGTCAACATCGCCGCCGTCGCCGAGGGAATGAGCCTCGCGGAAAAGGCGGGCGTCGATCCCCGGAAAGTTTTCGAGGCCATCAGAAAAGGGCTTGCAGGTAGCCAGTGTCTTGAAGACAAGGCGCCGCGCATGTTTGAAGGGCATTACGCTCCGGGATTTCGCGTCAATCTGCACATTAAGGACTTAAACAATATTCTGGAGACGGGCCATGCTCTTCATAACTCCATGCCGCTCAGCGCTCAAGTGATGGAAATGATGCAGAATTTGGCCAATAACGGTCACGATACCCTTGATCATGGCGCTCTCGGACTTTACTATGAGAAAATGAACGGCATATCGCTGAAAAAACAATAACCAAAAATGGAAGTTGTAAAATGGAAGTTGTAAATCAGAACTACAACAGCGCTTATGGAATATTTCCGCGAGCTTTGCGAGGTTCAGTTTTTTCTTTGATTTCATAGTCGAAGAAATACTATGTGAAATGTATTTACTCGTTATAAGCAGGCATTAGTACGCTGAAAGGACCGGAGTATGGAAAGGTTGTCCATGCTCCTTATTTTTGTTTACGAGAATCAACGCCCGCAAAAAACGATTCATTGTGTTATCCTATATAGGAAAGTTTTCAAAGACTTTGAACGGGGAGATCAAAACGAAGACCTCAAATTGTGCTTCTATTTTCGTACAGGTTGCGATTGTTATTTATCTTTTTTCCCACGTCGCTTTCCCCGCTTCCGCGGCGGAGTTGCCCCGTGCTCAGTTGGACGAATCGGAACGTTACTTCACCGAGGCCTACACGCGCCTCTTGAACCGAGATTACTGGGGAGCTTCGGATTATCTGGATCGTGCCTTGAGAGCCAATACTTATCTGGTGGACTACTACCTTCTGAAAGGCCTGGTCATGAACCGGACCGGAGACTACGCTGCGGGACGGGAGGCGCTGGACTACTACCTGGAAGTTCGCCCGATGGACTTTACGGCACCCCGGATACTCTCCTACGCCATTGCGCAACAGCGCGAGCTGCGTAGAATGTTGGGAACCTCCAGCCTCTCCACCCGGTGGCAGTTTTCTTATCCAGATTTTCAAACCGAGTTCGGCTTGGGGTTTTTCAGACCCTTCAGCGTCAAGGGGCTGGGAAAAGCTGACGCTTGGGGAGCGTTTTTGTGCCTGGCGGATACCTTGGGCGACCGGGTAATCTTTTACCAAAAGTCCGCGCGAAGAGTGGAAAGCCTTTCCATAAAACAACCCGTTGCCATGTTGCCCATGGGAGACGATTCTTTTTACGTGGTGACCACCAGCGGGGACATCCACTCCTTCACGGCTATCGAAGGAACCCCCTTATCGCCCGACTACAAAGGAACTGTGGATAACGTTGTGGCGGACGTGACGTTGCTTTCCTCCAACGAGTTCGCGGTGGCGGACCCAGTGGTCCGCGAGACGAGTTTTTACTCATTGACCGACTTGAAGAACACGGGAGCTTGGGCGCCGCCAGAGGATGCTTTGCTCTTCGAGCCTGTGGGACTGGCGGCTTATGGTCCCTGGTTGGCGATAGCGGACCGCGGAAATGGGAAAGTTTATTTTTTTAACGCGGTGAACAGGCGCGACTTTTTTTCCGTCGAGATTCCCCGACCTCGAGACGTCTCCTGGTCCGCCCTAGGGGAACTTTTCGTTATCAACGAGGATGGAAATCTTTTCAGAATCTCTGTTGACTTTCGGGACCGGACGGCCGAGGCTGGCGACCCGATGGAGAGCGGCCTCGAAAACGGATGGACGCTTTTCAGCTCCTCCGACGGAAACGTGTACTGCCTGGATATTGCCGCTTCCACATTATGGAAAGGCATCTCACTTCCTCACGTAAACGCCGCCTTGGGTTTCTTGAACGTTGCTAACCCCAGGATTACTCGGGAACAGAACAGGGAAAGTTTCATTCTGGACGCTACTCTCTCGTCGCCATTCCCCATGTACTCAAAAAGGACAACCCTGGTGGTTCACGTCGTTTGGAACAACAGGACGATTCCCTCCTCCGCCGTGTGGCTGGAAGAATCGGAAAGGCAGGAAAAGCAAGAAAAAAATCCGGAATTTCTGGTGTTTCATCGACCCGCGCCTCCGGGAATCCTTTCCTCTTCCCTGAACGGGCTGCTGGTGGAAAATGGGACGGACGTGCGGATAGCCCTGCCCTCACTCTGGACTACGCAAAGGAACGGACTGACGAATGTCCTCGTGGACACCTCCATCATTTTCACTCAGGATGAGCTGGACGCTTTGGCTCTTTTCTGTCTGAACAACGGGGTAGAGTTGGATCTATGGGCGCGTACCGCTCCCTCGGTGGAGTTGACCCGAGCTGCCGCGCTCACGGGAGGCAGAATCGTTTTTTCCTTGGTCAACACGCCGGCTTTGAGCCCTCCTCAGAATAAATTACAAATACGTATTCCCCTACCCCAGGAACTATCGTCTTCAGGCTATCCGAGCCGTTCCACGCTCACGACCTACCTGGATGTGGGGCTGATGAACACGAGAGATTGGATCCCCTTGTGGCCCGACTTGTTGGAATAATATATTAAGGAGGTTTTTAAGGTGCGTGATTCGAATTTTGAGGAAGCGAAGTCGCGCTATGAGAGCGTAGTGGCTAAGACGCTGCAACGGAACGCGGAGCGGCGGTCGGAGTTCACGACGGGAGGAGGGATTCCCCTTGAAAGATTGTACGACCCCGAATCCCTGGGAGATCAAGGTTACACCGATCACATCGGGTTTCCGGGAGAATATCCCTTTACCCGAGGAGTGCAACCCACCATGTACCGCGGGCGTTTTTGGACGATGCGCCAGTACGCGGGTTTCGCCACGGCGGAGGAGTCCAACGCGCGTTATCGTTATCTTTTGGAGCGAGGCACCACAGGGCTCTCCGTCGCTTTTGACCTGCCGACCCAGATCGGGTACGACACGGACCACCACATGGCCGCGGGCGAGTGCGGCAAAGTGGGGGTGGCCATCGACAGCCTAGCTGACATGGAGGTTCTCTTCGACAAAATCCCCTTGGACAAGGTCTCCACTTCGATGACCATCAACGCGCCGGCCGCGGTGCTGCTGGCGATGTATATCTGCGTAGGGGAAAAACAGGGAGTGCAAGCGAGTCAGCTTTCGGGGACCATCCAAAACGACATTCTGAAAGAGTACATCGCGCGAGGCACCTATATTTTCCCACCCCATCCCTCCATGCGCCTCATCACGGATATTTTTGACTTCTGCGGCCGCGAGGTACCTAAGTGGAACACGATCTCCATCTCTGGCTACCACATTCGTGAGGCGGGGAGCACCGCGACTCAAGAGGTGGCGTTCACTCTGGCGGACGGCATCGCCTACGCCGAGGCGGCGCGACGCAAGGGACTCGACCCCGACCAATTTGGCGAGCGTTTATCCTTCTTCTTCAACGCCCACAACGATTTCCTCGAAGAGGTGGCGAAGTACCGCGCCGCGCGGCGTCTGTGGGCGCGCATCATGAAGGACCGCTTTGGCGCCACGAATCCCAAGGCCCAGATGTTGCGTTTCCACACGCAAACGGCGGGCTGTACCCTGACGGCTCAACAACCGGAAAACAACATCATCCGGGTGACGCTACAAGCGCTGGCCGCCGTCCTAGGAGGTACCCAGTCGCTGCACACCAACAGCATGGATGAGGCCCTAGCGCTGCCCAATGAGAAGAGTGTGGAAATCGCGCTGCGTACCCAACAGGTCATCGCCTACGAGAGCGGCGTGACCAACACCGTGGATCCCTTGGGGGGCAGCTACGTCATTGAAAAGCTGACCGACGAAATCGAGGCAGGCGCTGCGGAGTACATCCAAAAGATCGACGATATGGGTGGGATGCTGGCCGCTATCGAAAAGGGATATCCGCAAAAGCAGATCCAGGACGCGGCCTACGATTACCAGAAGTCCATCGAGTCCAACAACACGGTCGTGGTGGGTGTCAACAAGTTCCAAAGCCGAGAAGCTGACACTTCCAACCGAAAACTTTTGCGGGTGGACGCTTCCGTGGAGGAACGCCAGGTGGAGAAGCTCAAAAAGCTTCGCCAGGAGCGGGACAATGTGGCTGTCAATGAACGTCTGGAAAACATTCGCCAGGGGGCGCGAGACGAAAAAGTGAACCTGATGCCGCTGATTCTGGACGCGGTGCGCGCATACGCCACGGAAGGCGAGATCTGTGGTGTTTTGCGCGAGGAATTCGGCGAATATGTCGAGAACATCGTTCTCTAAGAATTTTTAGGGCAGGGGGAGTGGATTACTCATGTCGGAGAAGAAAATTCGCGTGGTCATAGCAAAGCCCGGCCTGGACGGGCATGATCGAGGCGCAAAAGTGATAGCCCGCGCGCTGCGGGACGCGGGAATGGAGATCATCTACACGGGGCTGCGGCAGACGCCGGAGCAGATCGTGACGACCGCCATCCAAGAGGACGCCGACGCCATCGGGATTAGCATTCTTTCGGGGGCTCACCAGTTTTACTTCAAGCGAGTCATCGACCTTCTGAAAGAAAAGAACGCCTCGGACATTTTGGTCTTCGGCGGGGGCGTCATTCCAGAAGGAGATGTTCCTTCGCTTCTGGAAATGGGGGCGGGGGCTATTTTCGGGCCCGGCACACCCACCTCCACGACGATCGAGTGGCTTGAAAAAGCCGTCGCGGTAAAAGGCTGAGCGGTAAAAGGCTGAGTGGAAGTTTTCGTTACGACTCAGAGTTTGGAGGGTTCCGTGCATCCGTTGACCGAAAAAGCGTTGAACGGCGACGCGCGTTCCATTGCTCGCCTGATTTCAATAGCCGAAAACCGAGGTGTTGGCCCGACTTCCCAGGGAAAAACCGAAGGAGAAATCGCGGCCTTGATGAAGGAGCTTTACCCTCACACAGGCAAGGCCTGGGTGATTGGCGTGACGGGAAGCCCCGGAGCGGGTAAGAGCACTCTCACCGACAAGCTAATCGAGTACTTCCGCGCGACGGGCTCCAAAGTGGGTGTTCTGGCCGTGGACCCGTCCAGCCCCTACACAGGTGGCGCTATCCTGGCGGACAGGCTCCGTATGCAGCGCCACACGGACGACAGCGGCGTGTTTATGCGGAGCTTGGCCACCCGAGGCTCTCTGGGCGGTCTGAGCCGGGGTACCCGGGAGGCGACCTCGATTTTGGACGCCTGTGGCTTCGATGTGGTGCTCATTGAGACCGTGGGAGTAGGGCAATCCGAGATAGATGTCATGCGTGTGGCGGACACGGTCTGTGTGGTTCTGGTCCCCGGCCTGGGGGACGATATTCAGGCCATGAAAGCCGGAATTATGGAAATCGCCGATATCTTCGTCATCAACAAATCGGACAAGCCGGGAGCCGACCGAGTGGTCAACGAAGTACGGGCCGTCTTGGACTTCTTGAAGGGCCGGGAGTGGATGCCACCCATCGCCCGAACGGTGGCGGAAACAGGCGAGGGCGTGCCGGAGCTGGGCGAGAACCTGCGCGCCCATCGAGAGTACGCGCAAAAAGGCGAAGCCGGGAAAACGCGGGAACGGGATCGTTTGAGTTCCAAGATAGAAGATATCTTATTGGAACGCCTTTCTGCGTCTGTCTTCCGGCTTTGGGAGTCGCGACGGTCCGAAATCCTCCAGGATGTTCTGGATCGCAAGCTCGACCCTTACTCAGCAGCGGAGATGCTTCTGCCATAGTATGATTTCGTTATCTTTTGGGTCGTTGGCTTGAGTGAAAAAGTCACTGCAACTTTTGCTGAATAAATGTCATCATAAAAAATAGTACAGTACAAGCGAAAGGAAAAAGCGGAAGGGAAATTTTGTTTTTTTATTATCAGCATTTGTTTTTTGAATAATTTAGACCGTCGCGTTTATAATTTTTGCGGCGGTTTTTATTTTTTCTTTTTGAAAGTACATTCCATTTATTCCATTTATTCCATTTTTCCCAAAAACAGGGCATTGCCATTTATGATAAAGCGATGAGAAAGCCAACGGCTTCAGCCGTTGAATGAGATTGAATGAGAATCGCAACGCCGCTGTTGGCAGCGTTTGTTTTGTATTTGGTTTCTTGCCATATGTCTACTTTCATGTTAAACTTCTTTTATGTTAAACTCCTTTTATGGCTTATCAACGCGAGATGCGGGGCGGAACACGACCGGGATACCAATCGGGATATCAATGCGGCTGTAAATATTCTCAGAGTGGGGGCATCCACTCTTAAAGGAAAAGACGTAAGACCAGTTTCAGTCGGCTGTCTTTGTCGATCTTAGAATCCCAACAACTTTAGTCGTGGGAATATGTTAATCTAACTTTAACTACATGCTCGTGGCGTTGAAAAACCGGGTGAATTCCCTTTTGAAGATAAGGCGGATTTCGTTGGTGGGACCGTTGCGATTTTTGGACAAGGTCAAAAAAGCCTCACTGTCCAGGTCAGGGTTGACCGCGCCGTCATAGTAATCGGGCCGATAGAGCAACATAACCGTATCTGCGTCTTGCTCGATCGCGCCAGAGTCCCGCAGATCAGAAAGCACCGGTTTTTTCTCCGGTCGCTGTTCCACGGCTCTGGAAAGCTGGGACAAGGCGATGACGGGACACTGCAACTCTCTGGCTACCCCTTTGAGCATACGGGAAATCTCCGCGACTTCCTGCTGTTTGTTATCCGTGGGACGCCCGCCAAAACTCATCAGTTGGAGGTAGTCCACGATAATCAAACCTAAAGTCGGATATCGCGCCTTAAAACGGCGGCACCGGGAACGAAATTCCATCGTCGAGAGCATGGAGCTATCGTCGATGTAAATCGGGGCCTTCGCTAACCTCCCCGCCGCGGCCATCAGCTCGTCCCACTCGGATTTACCCATGACTCCCGTCCGCATGGCGTGAATGTTGATTTGCGCCTCGGAGCCCAACATCCTTTGGACCAATTGGTCACTGGACATTTCGAGGCTGAAGATCAAAATGCAATCCCCCGTTCGTCCACCTCCAAACTGGGCGACATTCAGAGCGAGCGCCGTCTTTCCCATCGACGGCCGCGCAGCGATGATGTTAAGGCTGCCCGGTTGAAAACCTCCCGTCAAGAGATCCAGATCCGTGAATCCCGAATCAAAACCGCTGACCTTCGCGCCGCTACGTCGGTATTGTTCTTCGATTTTAGCGAAAGTTCCACCTAAAATTTCGCGAACGGGCCTGAAGTCCACTTTATTGTTGTTTTGGGTGACCTCAAAAACCGCGCGCTCCGCCTCGTCCAGGGCCATAGCATTGTCCATGTCTGTCGCGTAGCCCAGACGTACAATCTGGTTGCCGGCCTCAATTAGGCGGCGGCGGATGGATTTTTCCTTGACAATGCTGGCGTGGTATTCGATGTTGGCCGTCGTGGGCACCTCGGCCACGAGAGAGGAAAAAAAGGACTGTCCTCCCAATTTTTCATAAAGACCCCGCTTCGCCAGTTCCTCGCCCAAAGTTACCAGTTCAACGGGACGATTCGCCCCAAACATGTCGGCCATGATCTCGAAGGCGGCCCTATGATTCATATCGTAAAAATCATCAGGGATCAGGACTTCCACGGCACTACCTAGTGCTTCTTGTTCCAGCAGACAAGCGCCTAAAACCGCCCGTTCGGCCCCCGTGTTCTGGGGGGCTACACGATCGTACATCATCGCCACAGCGTTAAGCGCTCTGGTTTTCTACGAACAGCGTCATCTCCGCTTGTACCCCCGCGTAAAGGCGAACGGAGATCCTGTAACTTCCCGGCTGTTTCACCGGCTCAGATAATTTGATGTGTCGTTTATCGACATCGAGCCCATATTGCGCTTTCAGGGCTTCGGCAATTTGCACGACCGTGACGCTTCCAAACAGTTTTCCGCTTTCCCCCACACTCGCGAGAACCCGAACTCCTTTGCCTTGAAGACGTTTTTTATCCTCTTCGGAGGCGTGACGTTCTTTTTCCTCTTTGGCTTTCCTGTTCTGTTGCCGGTTTTTCATATCCGCGATTTTACCCTCAGTGGCTTCCTCAGCCAGATCTCGCGAAAACAGGAAGTTACGCGCATATCCGTTGCTGACGTCCAGAAGTTGTCCTGCTTTGCCTACTTTATTGACGTCCTTCTTCAAAATGACCTGCATATCGAATCTTCCTTCCGTTTTTCCTTCCGTTTTTCCTTCCGTTTTTCTTTCCGTTTTGCTTTTCCTGTTTCATGTTTATTTTCTTTTTTTCGTCCTGAAATCGAAACAAATGTCCCCCACTCCCAGGGCGATGACCCACATTCCCAAAACGGGCAGACAAAGAAGCGAGACAATCAGACCCCGCAAAAGGACATGTACCGCGCGCTTCGTGAGCCACCACCAAATGAGGGATATCCCCTGCAAAAAGAAAAACATGTTGACCAGGAACTTCAGGTTGAGGCTCAACATAATCGCAAGAGGCCATTCCTCCGCAACAACGGAAAGAATGAACGCGCAGAGCAAAGCCCAGAATAAACTCCCGGAAAAACGCCACGTTCCCAGGGGAGGCAGGGCAGGCAACATCACCGCGCGTCTTCGTTGCAAAGTTTCGCACAACCGATAGTTAAGAAACGAGTCGACCATCGACAAAAAAATGACAAAAGAAGGCGTCATATAGGAAATGAGCGTTATCGTCCGCTCCACCAAGTCGGTCAAAGGCGCCACGTCCTGCCCTAATCCCCCTGAGTACGTCTGCACCAACAAAACGCGCAACGCGCTAACGTCCACCATAACAGGATGTTTTCCCGTCAGTTTGACGAATAAGGCCATGAAGATGATTTTAGATACAATGGAAGTTACTGTACAGAAAAGCAGACCTTCGCCCCCGCTTTTGACCTTGCCCAAAGGTAGCGTCAATCCGAAACATAAAAACCCCTGGGTCACCAAAAAATAGCTAAAAACCCAGGGCCCCATAAAATACAACAAAAATATCGCGGCGCCCAAAAGCCCCGCGGTCATCCATATTTTATTTTCTTGTACCCCTAAAAGGGCAAGGGGCGTCGGAGAAAACAAAAAAGCCGCTATACCCAAGAGAGGAACAAAAGAGGCGGCGCAAAAAAGCACCGTGGATGCGGATGATAACAAAAAGCACCGCACAAGAGACGTCGTCGAAATAACTATTTTGCGAGATTTATTCGGTCCCTCCATAGTTCCTCCCCACGTATAACGATACAAAAGCGGGGAGATGCCCCCTCGGAGCCTCCCCCACCCAAAACAAACCTCCAAACGGACGGCGTCAATCTAAAGAGTAAGGGAGCAACGCCATATATCTGGCTCTCTTGATGGCCTCCGTCAAAAGCCTTTGATGCTTTGCGCAGTTTCCCGTTACGCGGCGAGGGACAATTTTACCCCGCTCACTGATATACTTGCGCAACTTATCCACATCTTTATAATCGACTTTTTCCTGCTTATCCGCGCAGTAAAAACAAAACTTCGGGCGTCGCCTGGGGCCGCCTCTTCGCATCCCTCCGCGAGGACCTCCCGTCCCTCCGCCCGGTCTTCCTTCATTCATCTTTTTCAAGCCTCCTGCATCACATCATCTAGCTAAAATGGGATTTCGGTTTCTCCTTCGTCGCTCTCTCCCATTTCGGAAAAGTCCATAGGGAACTCGTTGCCGAAACCCTTCTCCCGTATACTTTTTCCAAAATCCGCGTCATTGCTCACAGGGCGAGCTACACCCCCAGTATCTGCAGGCGCTCCAGCAAACTCCCCCGCGGTATCAGAGGTCTGTTTAGGGCCTACAAACTGAACGTTATCCGCCATTACGTCCGTAGCGTATTTCTTACCGCTGCCGTCACGGGCTTCATAAGCGCGAACTTTGATTTTGCCTTCGACCAACACCGCGCTTCCTTTTTTCAGATAGCGTCCACAATGCTCTCCCAACGGTCCCCAGGTCGTTACGGGAATAAAATCTACGCTTTCTTCGTATTCTCCGTTTTTGTTTTTCCGCGAAAAATTTACCGCTACAGTAAAACGCGCCCAGGCTCGTTTATCCACCGTGTAGCGGACCTCAGGATCCCGAGCTAGGTTTCCCATCAAAATGACTTTGTTGAATCCCCTGGCCATCGAATCTTTCTCCTTCTCATGTCTCCCGGCGCAAGTTACTCGTCCCGCAAAATAACCATCTGACGATAAATATTGCTCCGTAAACCGAGTACACGTCTTAGCTCGAAAGTTTGCTCCGGTTCTAAGTCAAAATTAAAGAGCGCGTAAATACCTTTCGTTTTCTTCTGAATGGGGTAAGCCAATTCTTTTTTTCCCCACGGTTCGACCTTGGTAACTGCGCCGCCAAGGTTGCGTATGACTTCTTCGACCTTTTCAATCTCTTCTTTCGGCTCTTCGAGTTCGGCACTCATCAGAACCAACATTTCATAATGCCGCACACTCTACACCTCCTCCCTATGGTCTAATGGCCTTTCCTTTTTTCAGAAAAGGCAGGGTAAACAATCGCCTAAAATTCTTCCAGTCCAGCAATGTTCAACATTTGCCAGTTGCGGGCGTTGATCTCCTCGACGATCTCTTTCAAGATTCTGTCGACCTCCACGTAAGGAACCTGACATGTTCCTACCCTCCGGTGCCCGCCTCCGCCGTACTTCAACATGAGTTTCCCCACATCCACAGTGGCAGTGCGGTTGAGGATGCTGTATCCTACCGAAAACACACAAAACTGCTTTTCCCGACCATCAAAAACGCGGACCGAAACGTTTTGATCGGGGAAAAGCGCGTAGATCACGTGGCGATTGCCCACGTAAGTCTCCTCTATTCCTCTCAAGTCGGTGATAACGGCCGCGCCATCTGCCCAAGAATTGTCTTTCATCATCTTATGGAAGGGTTCTTTATGCTCGCCATAAAGACGCACACGTTCCTGCAGATCTTCCAACCACATGATTTCCTCGATTTCCATTGTACGGAGGTAATCAATCAAACAGTCCATCAGTTGATAATTAGAGATGCGAAAATCCCTATACCGCCCAAACCCCGTCCTTGGGTCCATAATGAAAGAAAGTAACACCATACCTTCGGGGTTGAGCACCTCTTCACGGGTAAAATGAGCCGAATCGCACTTGTCCGCTTCCACGACCACCTGCTTGAAACGCGCCAAACGACCTTTCGCGCCCCCATAGTACTCGTAAATCACACGAGCGCAACTAGGCGCTGGCCACGAAGCCCCTACGTACTTGAACTGATACATAAGTCCTCTGGCGTCTTCACTAGTATGATGGTCGAACCACATGCCGCATCCCGGGGCGTAAGGAACATTCACCAAGATATCCTCGTTTGTTACTTCTATTACGCCATCTTGAATATCTTTAGGGTGTACAAATTTTTTTCCTTCAAAAAGATCCAGTTCCTTAAGCAACACGGCACACATCAAACCGTCGAAATCGGATCGGGTTAGAAGTCGCATCCCCTCTCACCTCCGCAAAAATGAACCCTACCCTATAGCGCGTGTATTGTAACGCATAATGCCTCTTAACGAAAGAGCGTTCTTCAGATTTGGACGCAAATTTGGACGCAAATTCAGACACAAAACTCTGTCCGGCGTCACCAAAAAACGACCCCTTACAAACTCGACAAACTCGTCACTGATCAAGATAATGGCGTAAGACCGACGCGACGAATTTCTTCAACACAGAAGGCAGCACATTGAAGGAGTAATTCAGTTCCACCCTTTCCGTGATTTTGTGGGAATCTTTGCCGATCGGACCCAGAACGACACCAGGAATGTCTATTTTTCTCAGGTCCGCTAGAGGCAGGCCGTAGTTTTTCCCCCATAATGGAGTATTGGCTGCCAGAGGCGTCAGTTCCTCGGCGTCGCCTTGAAATCCCGTGAAGCTTAAGTCAGTAATGCCTTGAAAGATTTCCACCTCCGTAAGATCGAACCCTCGGCGCCTCAGATCTTCGCTCACGACAAACGCCCCACGACGCACCGCCCGCTCGCCTATCCGCTCGTTCCGGTTGACGCGAGGCGGATAGAAGGGAGGAATAAAACCCACCACCACCAGAGGCCCCTTCTCCCCCGTCATGTCCAGGGCTAGGGATAAAAACTCGATGTTACGCTCTCGCTCGTCTTCCGCCTTGATTCGCGGGAGGAGTTCCGCAAAAAGTTTTTTTCTATCACCCGCTATCGTAGATGCCTTGTTTAGTACGTCCTCCACGGTCAATACCCGCGACGCCGTACTTTCACGGCCCACGTGAGCAAGGGCGCCAATCAAGGCCAACGCTGCCTTGCTCTTCATTTCCTCCAAGACCACGGCGGGTGTTTTTTCAATGATAAGGCAATTGTAATAAAGGACGGTACGCTCAGGCAAAGTCACGGCGTAACGGTCGCGGGTGTCCCGCATACGCAGGCAAGACTGGGGCGGGAAAGTTTGAGAGCCCTTGGTCTCAATTGTATCCTTTCCCCCCTCCAGAGAAATATTGAGGTAGGACGCGATCAGAGTGGAATTCAGTCCATCATGATATTCCCCCACGTGACTTTCGCGTCCGACACAAAGATAAAGCGGCATGATCTTCCCGATCGTTCCGTAGTACACCGCCGGAGTCCCCGACTCGAACGTGGGCTCCGTCAGAACACAAAACTCGAAGTCGAGTCCCTCTTTTTCCCGCAACTCCACCAGATGAGGAAGCGATCCCCTCATTCCCGTGGAATCCCCTTCCTCGTCAGGCACAGCCAACAACAGAACGTTGAACTCCAGATCTTCTCGCTGAGCCGCGTAGTCCTCCAACATGCAAAGGTCGAGAGCTAACCCCGCCTTCATGTCCGCGACTCCTCGCCCGAAAAGATAACGTCCCGAATTCAGATCCTCTCGGACGTCTTGGGGCAAGTCGAGGTCTCCGATGCGCTCCGTATACTCCAGCGGGTCAAAAGCCCAAGGGCGAAGGGGACCGCAAACGTCGACGTCCACCACGTCGAAATGCCCCGTCAAAATCACGGTTTTCTTTGTGGGCCGCGCCGCGCGCAATAGAGCGCTTACCGAGAGGCGGCCAAGAAAATCTTTCCCTAACGTCCAAAGGCGCAGATCATCGGGGTAGCTCCGGAAATAATCGAGCCGAGAAAGCCAATCGTGAATAAACCGCGCGCAAAGGTTCTCTCCCTCCTTTGAGCCCGTAATACTGGGAATCGCCACGAGTTCCAGCATCAAAAAATAAGCCCGTTTTCCCATTTCATCGAAAATATTAGGAACAAATTTTCCTTTTAAAAAATTAGAAGACAATCAATCCCCTCCCCCTGTGTCGCAACACCCTGTGTCGCAACGCCGAGCAATCAAACGGCTTTTGGCTGATCGGGTCATTTTCTTGATTTCTCGTTCTCGATTTCTCGTTCTCGCCTCACGGCCTCGTTTTTAGAGGCAAATTCCTCGCTGTACACCAGTGTCAGCGGCAAGCGGGAGCGAGTGTAGCGGCTGCCCTTGTCCATGTTATGGGCGTTAGTCCTTCTTTCGAGATTATCCGTCCAGTCCGTCCAGTCCGTCCAGTCAGCCCAGTCAGCGTAGTCAGCGTAGAACGGAACGTGCCGTCGCCGCAACGAACAATGTAGGCTTAACATACTCCCACGACTAAAGTTGTGGGATTCTAAGATCGACAAAGACAGCCGACTGAAACCGGTCTTACGTCTTCTCCTTTAAGAGTGGATGCCCCCACTCTGAGAATATTTACAGCCGCCTTGATATCCCGATTGATATCCCGGTCGTGTTCGTCGTGTTCCGCCCCACATCTCGCGTTGATAAGCCATAAAAGGAGTTTAACATAAAAGAAGTTTAACATGAAAGTAGACATATGGCAAGAAACCAAATACAAAACAAACGCCGCCATTGGCGGCGTTGCGATTCTCGTCCAAATCTCATCCAACGACATCTCATCCAACGACTTCAGCCGTTGGCTTTCTCATCGCTTTATCGTAACAAGGCAACTCGTGAACCTCTCTAATATTTACGTAGCCTCACGCTCCCATGTGGGCTCTCAGAACGTTGAGGCCAATCAGGCACAAAAGCGCGCCTCCCAGCAGCTCGACCCGTTTCCCCAGCTTGCACCCCACTCGTCGTCCGACCTGCACGCCGCCAAAACAGAGCGCTCCCGTAGCCATCCCCGCCACGGTCGCCAGCCACAACACGGGTTTGCCCACCATAGCGAAACTCGCCCCCACCGCCAAGGCATCAATAGACGTGGCCAGCGCTAGGTACAGCAGCACCGCCAGGCGGGTAGGATCCGCGGAATAGGACTCCGCGGGGGAAAACGAACTATAGATCATATTTCCTCCCACCAGAGTCAAAAGGCCAAAGGCCACCCAATGATCGAAGGACGCGATATAATCCATGCTGTAGACCCCTAAAAACCACCCGATCAAGGGCATGAAAAACTGAAAAATTCCGCAGGCCGTTCCCATACGAACAGCCGCTCCGGAGTTCCCCCCTGTCGCTCCCACACACAAAGCCACGGCAAATGCGTCCATGGCTAGGGATAACGCGGAAACAACGGACTCCCATACAAACATGATCCCGTCCCCCTCTTCTTTTGGCAAGCTACGGAATCATTTTACCTTCCCACACCTTTTCGGCGATCTGAACGGCGTTGGTGGCGGCGCCTTTGCGGATCTGGTCCCCGGATACCCAAAGAACAAGGCCGTTGCGCCCTGGCTCGACGCTTTCGTCGCGTCGGACACGGCCTACGTAAATCAGGTCTTGATCAGAGGCGAAAAGGGGCATCGGGTAGGCCTTGTCGGCGGGCGAATCGATCACCTTCACTCCTGGGGCATTTTCCAGAAGCCTCCGAGCCTCGTCAGGGGAAAGAGGGCGTTCCGTTTCGATTGTTAGAGCCTCGGAGTGGCTGCGCAACACCGGCACGCGCACACAGGTGCAACTGACGCGCAGATCAGGCGCATGCAAAATCTTACGCGACTCGTTCCGCATCTTCAACTCCTCTTTGGTGTAATCTCCCTCCCCAAAAGCGTCGATGTGGGGAATCAGGTTGAAGGCGATCTGGTATTGGAAGGTTAAAGCCTCTAGGGGTTTACCCTGAACGTAATCTCTGACTTGGCGCTCCAGCTCCTCTAGGCCGGCCTTGCCCGCGCCACTCACAGCCTGATAGGTGGACGCCACGACGCGGGTGAGGGTGGCGGCCCGGTGAAGGGGAGCCAAGGGCACCAGCGCGATGATGGTGGAACAGTTGGGGTTCGCGATGATCCCCTTGTGGCGGGCGATGTCCTCCTCGTTCACCTCCGGCACCACCAGAGGAATTTCCGGGTCCATGCGAAACGCGCTGGAGTTGTCGATGACAACAACCCCACTTTGGGCCGCCGCCGGGGCCCATTCTCGGCTGACGTCGCTCTCCACCGCGAAAAGGGCGATGTCGATACCTTCGAAGCTCGATGCGCCGACGGCCTCCACCGGTATATCACCCCCGCGCCACCTGGCGGAGCGTCCTCCTTTGGAAGCCAGAAGTCGCAAGTCTTTCACCAAAGGCTCTTTACCCTGACCCGCACGCCGCAAGTCGAACTCCTCCAGGATTTTGATCATTTCCACGCCAACAGCCCCCGTGGCGCCGAACACAGCAATATTAGCCCCCGACATAGTCAATCAAACCCCCAAGCACTCTTTCATGTCGCCGTTGATTTGGGCCATGCAGTTCTGCGACGCCTCCACCAGGGGCAGACGCATCCGGTTGTCACAATAGCCCAATTTGCTGACGGCATACTTGACCGGCATGGGGCTGGTTTCCATGAACAAGCTTTTCATCAGCGGGAAAAGTTTCAAATGTAAGTCGCGAGCCTCCATCACGCGTCCGGCCAGCGCGGCGCGGACCATGTCAGAGGTCTCCTTGGGGGCGATATTCGAGAGAACGGAGATGAGCCCGCGCCCCCCCGCGTTGATCAGATGAAAAGCCTGGTCGTCATTGCCCGACAGAACCATGAACTCGGGACGCACCCGGCGAAGTTTGCGGATCGTTTCGTCCACCTGAGCCTGGTTGCCAGACGCTTCCTTGATGGCGACGATGTTCCCTACCTCCGCCAGGCGGACCACAGTGTCTGGAAGCAAATTGACCCCCGTGCGCCCCGGCACATTGTACAGAATCATCGGAATCCCCACTCTCTCGGCCACGGATTTAAAATGCTGGAAAAGACCCTCTTGAGACGGCTTGTTGTAATAGGGGGTGACCACCAGAACTCCGTCGGCCCCGAGCTGTTCGGCCCGCGTACTGCTCTCCACGACATGGGGCGTGTTATTGCCCCCCGTTCCAATGACCACGGGAACGCGCCCCTGGGCCCGATCTACGGCGAAGCGGACAATCTCCTCGCGCTCGGCTTCGGTTACGGCGGGACTCTCTCCCGTGGTCCCCAACACCACCAAAAATTCCACCTTTTGGTCAATCTGCCAATCGATGAACCTTCCGAAATTGTGATAATCGACCCCGCCGGTGGTAAACGGGGTAATCAGCGCGGTACCTGTCCCCTGGAACATTCAAATTCCTCCTCGTGTTTTCTGAATCAATCTTTATTTGCACGGGCTATAGCCGCAACTGAAGCAGTACGCGCAGCCGGAGATCATTTCCATAGGAGCTTTGCACTCCGGGCAGGGAGCGCCCCCCTCGTGAGGCGCGGCGGGCGCGTTATCCCGCTCCACCAGTTTTTCCAGCAGCACAGCGATGGCGTCTGGGATGGAGCGCGCCACGTGGGTCTCGTCGAAACCGAACATCCAGTATTCTTTCCCCGAAAGACCCTTTAGCGTGGCGATGAAGTCTTCCAATTTACTTCCGGACCGTAGGCCGATGGAGATGGCCCTGGAAAGGGCCTCGGTCATGGCCTTCAGCTCGGAGCCGCTTTTACCGATAGTAATGAAGATCTCGAAGGGTTCGTCGCCGTCAAAGTTGATCGTAACATAAATACTGCCCCAAGGCGTACTTTCCTTGATCGTCCTGCCAAACACGACCAACCCAGGACGTTCCTTGACCCTACCGGATCCCTCCTTTTCCCCAGCCTCCCCGGCCTTCTTGATCTCGATGGGCTGGTACGAGCGGGAGCCGTCTCGATAGATAGTGATGCCCTTGCAGCCCAGGCGATAACACGCCTCGTAAACGTGGCGGACGTCTTCCACCGAGGAGTTGTTGGGCAAGTTAACTGTCTTGCTGATGCCGGAGTCCACGACGCGGGCAAAAATCCCCATGACATCCACGTGTTGTTCCATTGTGATGTCGTAGGCCGTAACGAAGGTTTTATCCGACAACCGACCGGTTTTTTTGTACTCCTGTCGCTGCTCCTCACTCAGAAACTTGTGCCAAAACTCGCGCATCTCCGTCCCTGAACCGTCCACCTTGGCAATGTGCCGGTTCCAGGACCAGGCGAAGTTGGGCTCGATCCCTGAACTGGCGTCCATAATCATGGAGATAGAACCCGTCGGTGCCACGGAAAGGCGCCGACTATTGCGCATCTGTCCGTGGACGAGGCTATGTAGGATCGCCTTGGACTCCTCGAAGGAATAGCCTCTGTCCGGTTTGCGGAACTCCAGCAATGTGTTGACCAACGTCCGAGGGACGATTTTCGACCGCTGCATCCGGGTCAAGAGCTGGTCGTATTCTTCCTCGGACAAAAGCAGAAACCACTCGTCGCTGAAGATTACGCCCTCGCTGAAAAGAGGCCGAGTCCGCGGCTCTTCGCCTTCCTCGATCTGGCTACGGAAAACGTCAAAAAGATTTCCTACCAGATGGGACTCCGGAAAGGATTGTTTCCCCGCGTCACTTACAATTTGGGCCGTCGCCAAAAGAGCTCCCGTCGAAAGCGCGCTCCCCAGTCTTTCACAATAGGTGTGAAACTCCGGGCTGCCGTAGACAATATCCTGCATGAGAGCTGCATCCGCCAGACCCATGAGTCCGAGTCCCACGGGGCGTATTTTCTTCGTGCGCTCTTCGATGCGTTCTAATGGATAGGAGCAGGCATCGATAACCAAATCCAGGTAGTAGATGGACCTGGCTACCTGATCCGAGAATCCTGCCCAGTCAAAGACCGCATCGTCATTTTGGCTCTCAACGAAGGCCTCCACGTTGATGGAGCCCAGATTACAACTGGTGTAGTTCGGAAGCGGCTGCTCGCCGCAGGGGTTAGTGGACTCGATAGTCCACTCGTCGCTCATTTTGAGCAGATTGTCCTGCTGGGCCTTATCGATGAAAAACACACCGGGGTCACCGCGTTTCCAGGCGCTTTCACAGATGTGCCCCATCAATTTTTTCGCCTTGATGGTCCGCTTCACGGAACCGTCATCCCGAGAAATCAGATCGAAATCCCCATCTTGGGCCGTAGCCTCCATCAGCTTATCAGACACGGCCACAGAGATGTTGAAATAGGAAAGTTTACCGTCCTCGGTCTTGGAGTCGATGAAGCGGAAAATGTCCGGGTGGTTATCGAAAAGCATACCCATGAGGGCCGCCCGGCGTTTCCCGCCCTGGACCACCACCGCTCCCATGGTGTTCCAGGTTTCCATGAAGGAAACGGGGCCGGATGCCTGACCTCCGGTACCTCCGTTGATGGCCGAACCATGTTCGCGCAGCCAACCGAAGTTGCCTCCCACGCCGCCGCCAAACTTGCTGATGACGCTGGCGTCCTTAACGGACTCGAAAATCCCTTCGATGCTGTCGGGCACGTTGATGACGAAACAGGCAAACAACTGCTGGCTTTGGGTACGGGCCTCGTAAAGGCGGGAGTAATCCTCGAAGGTCATGGATTCCACGGGTTTGTAGAGGATGGAGGCGAACTCGGGACGCACGGTGAGGCCCGCCGCGGCGCTGAAAAGACAGGGCGAGTTAAACAGGAAACGCCTGTCGAGAATATCGCTCGCGATGTTTTTCTCCAGGATCTGGAGCCACTCCAGAGACACGGGCGAAGCGTCGAGGTAAAGCGTCTCCGCGCTAGCTATGGTGCGCGCCACGCGTAAGGTAAACTCCTCGAAAGACCGCTCCTTGCGCAGAGTACCGCTCTTTTCATCGTAACGCGAGACGAAATACCTTTGCTCCAGCAGCCACATGGCGTTTTCGGACAAACGGGGCACAGAAGGAGTGTCGAAGGCCCCAAAGGGAAAATGAACGTTAAAACGTTCTTTCAGCGAACGAGTCATAAGGCCACTCCTTTAAATAATAAAAAACGAAAAAATTCATCGGCCGATAACAAAAACGGCCGATGGATATACATCCCGTAATTGTTCAAGCTCAGGAAGGCGGAGCCCGTTCGGCCAAAAACGACCTCACTGCCCCCCCTGAAACCCTCTCAATAAAAACCCTTACCAGGCAAGCATCGAGCAGAAAGAGCTCGAACGGTTATTACGTCCCCATCTTCACATTCTTTATTTTATTCTTTATTTTATTCTTTATTTTATTCTTTATTTTATTCTTTAGGTTCTTCTTCATAATAAGGTTCGTAGAGGTCTTCCGTAGCAGGCCAGTCCGAGTATTCTTCGTAGGTCTCCTCCGTCCCATCCGTCTCCTCCGCGTTGTCGCTTCCAGCCTGGCTTCGCTTTGCGGTCAGGTTTTCCAGCGTTTTCACAATTTTGGGCAGAAGGCGTTTCTCCGAGGGCACATCCGCAGTAAAAATCTCCAGGAAAAACTCCTCCAACGTGGGCGCCCATATTTTGATAAAGCTCATCGGAAGTTCCGCGTCCACAATAGCGTTTACGATCTCCAGATCATCAGGAGTAACGTTTGGGGCAAGAGCGACGATAGCGGCGGCATTTTGCTTCACATACGCCCACGTTGACCCCACGTCGAAAAATCCCATGCCTATACAGTCCTCTTTGAGAAGTTTGGCGCTCTCTGGAGAAAGTTCCGGCGTCTTGCCCAGTTCTTTGGGGTCGGCAATCCCCAGGAAAAAGGTGTCTTTCGAGACGCCCGCCACCAGGGAGGCGGGAAACAACGTAGGATCCACCGTTAAAACCGATTCCCACCCCTCGACCTTCGAAGGCGACATCGGAATGGCTTGGGAGAAGCTCTCATCTTCCAAGATCTTATTCCAAATTCTGGATGCCGCGCCATTCTGGCCCGTGAAGGCTATATACCCCCCCGGCACCCGATTGCCCAAGATCATTGCCTCGTTTCCGTAGGCCAAGGTGACGCTTCCTGTCAAAAAGTCTTCCACATCTTTCTCTGTAATACCTCTTGCCTCCAGGCTTTTGGAAATTCCATTCCACGTTTGGGCAAACTTCGGATAGATCTTCAGATCCGCAATCCTGAAAACGATCCCGCCGGCACCCCCCAGCAACAATTTTCCCCCTCCAGCCAAAAACATCTTCACCGGCGTGATGTTTTTTAAAAAGTGGGATACTATGGCCTCTGAAATATTGATTCCTGAAGAAATGAGGACACTTCCGGGTTTCGAGTTAAAAGCCACCTCATATTCGAGAGGCGCCTTGAACAGGGATAACATAGCATTGACGTCGATGTCTTTCGCTTCTTCTGGGGATTCCTTCTGAACGAGCTTGAAAAGGGTGGGCATATCCATGTGCAGGAAGCTGTAGTCGGAGCTTTTAAAACGCCGCCTGACGACAAGTCGATTCTCTGCTTTTTTCATGGCTTCGAGAGACGCTTCCAGCTCCGCTGGTGAGGACGCCACTACGAGAAGGCCGTCTCTGGCCGTGAGAGCCACTGTTCCATCAAGAAGATAGTAAGGTCCTTCAGCCCCTTGCTGGAGAGTGGGCTGAAACCCTCCCGCGAGCAAAAGCCCCCCCTCGCCCAGAACAAGGGTCACCAAATCTTCAGGCGAGGCCTTGCCCTTGGCAACCCGATCCAACTTCGGCCGAACCGAGTCAGGCATGGAAACGGCGATCTGCTGAAAAAAAGTTCCGTCCTCTATCATTCCGACAAGCAACGCCACCGACTTCGCGGGAATTTGGGACGCCATGTTGGCCATGAGTCTAAACTCTTGAGTATCCTCCTGGGGCAACAAAGATGCCAGCATCTCGATATTGGCTGGTGAAAAAACGTTTCGAAACATTTTGCCCAAGTCGTCGAAACGGGCCGTCAGGTAAAAAGACATAGCAGGCCGAGCGCTTAACGCCGTTTCGGGCTCCAAAGCCCACGAAGCAGAACGTGAAACGAAAATCAGAAGAATCGCGAAAATAACCTTACGAAACTTTGACAATACTAATTCCTCCCTAACGCGATTCATTCGATACCAGCGTAAACTCGGTAAATTTGAAGAAATGATTTCGCCTTTAAAGACGCTCCCCCCACCAGAGCACCGTCGATAGCGTTCATGGAGAGAAGTTCCTTGGCGTTATCCGGCTTGACGCTGCCCCCGTACAGGACCACCGGGGAGCGAGAGACGTTGGTCGTGCTTTCTCCGATCAATTTTTTACTGTAGGCACAGACCTCCTGTGCCTCGGCCGAGGTGGCAGACTTGCCCGTTCCGATGGCCCAAACGGGCTCATACGCGAAAACAATTTTCTCCACTTCAGCGGAACTTCGTCCAGACAGAACGGCGCGCAACTGCCTCGAAACCACATCGAAAGTCTCGTTTCTCTCCCGCTCTTCGAGGGTCTCCCCGTAGCAGAAAACGGGGACGAAAGAGGCGTCCAGGGCGGCTTTGACCTTCTTAGCGATCAGCTCGTCGGATTCGCCGAAGATCGTCCTTCGCTCGCTATGGCCCAAAATCACGTGAGTACAGCCTGCGTCCCTCAGCATGGGAAGGGAGACCTCTCCCGTAAAAGCTCCTTTGGGCTCAAAATAGGCGTTCTGGGCGCCCAGCAGAGGTGTTTTTCCTTCCTTTACTTCCTTTACTTCCTTTAGGGTTTTCGCGGCGCTTTGGGCCGCCACGAGAGATATGAAAGGCGGAAATACAGCCACCTCCAAAGTATCACCCAACGCGGTGAGCAGAGCGGAATTCTCCGAGATCTGGGTGGCGAAGTCTTTGTAAAATTCCTCGGTCTCTCCTTGGGTCATATTCATCTTCCAGTTTCCATAGAGGTAAATTTTTTTCATTTTTATAGGGAGCCTTCTTTCATCCAATCGCCAAAGACACACCGTCGCGCGTCTTTACTTAACTTCGAGGGGGGCCATGCCTGGCAGCTTTTTGCCTTCGCAGTATTCCAAACTGGCTCCCCCGCCCGTGGAGACGTAGGAAACCTTTTGATCGAATCCAAACTGCCTCACGGCGGAGGCTGTATCTCCTCCTCCGATGACGGAAGTGGCCCCAGCTTCCGTGGCTTTGACCACGGCTTCCCCCACTGCGATGGTCCCCGCGGCAAAAAATTTATTTTCAAAGACGCCCATAGGGCCATTCCAGAGGATAGTTTTCGAGCCTACTAAAGCCTCAGCAAAGAGCTTTGCCGTCTCGGGTCCGATATCCAGTCCCATTTTCTCCTCCGGCACTTTGGTACTGTCTGCCGTGATAGTTTCCACTGCATCCAGGCCATCGGCGACGACGCTGTCCACAGGAAGAAGAATCGACACGCCCTTTGCCTTTGCTTTTTCCAGGGTGGTTCGGGCGAAGTCCAGCCGGTCTTCCTCGCAAAGGGATTTTCCGATAGGATACCCCTGAGCCTTCAAAAAGGTGTAGGCCATCCCTCCTCCGATCAGAATGGTTGTGGCTTTGTCCAGCAGGTTTCCCACTACGTCGATCTTGTCGGAGACTTTGGCGCCTCCCAAAATAAGAACGTAGGGCTTGATAGGGGACTCGCTGACAGCGCCCAACATCTCCCCTTCCTTGACGAGAACATCTCCCGCGAAAGACGGCAATACGGACATAATTCCATTGGTAGACGCGTCGGCCCTATGAGAAGCGCTGAAGGCATCCATAACGAAGACGTCGAAAGGCTTACCCAACCGGGCGGAGAAGTCTGGGTCGTTCTCTTGTTCCTCGCCGTAAAAGCGCGCGTTTTCAAGCAGGATCAGATCTCCCTTTGGCAGAGACACCAAGGCTTTTTCGACTTTTTCACCCACGCAGTCGTCGACAAAATGGACTTTTCTACCGTAGGCTTTTTCTACGTCCCCAGCGATCTGTCCCAGGGACATCTCCGGGACAACTTTGCCCTTTGGCCGCCCGAAATGGGAGATTAACGCCACCTTGCCCCCCGCGTCGACGAGCTTGCCAATGGTGGAGACATGAGCGCGAATCCGAGCGTCGTCCGTAACTTTCCCGTTTTTAAAAGGAACGTTGAAGTCGACGCGCACCAGTACTTTTTTGTTCTCAACGTCCTTGATCTCGAATGTCTTGAGCCTCATTGCATACTCCTCCTTCATTTGTTTTTTCTTACTCTTCGATCAGCATTTTCGCGCCGCCGATGAGGTATTCCATACCCGACCAAACGGTGAGGAACATAGCCACCCACATCAACACCATCCCCCCCGGCAGCTTGAGGATCAAAAGACTGACGGCGACGATCTGGAACACGGTTTTGATCTTGCCTCCGCGGGAGGCCGCAATCACCACGCCCTCGGCAGACGCCACCAGCCGTAATCCTGTCACCACGAACTCTCGCGTGATGATCACCACCACAATCCAAGCCGGAATCCGTTGCAGCTCCACCAAGGCCACCATAGCGGCGATGACCAACACCTTGTCCGCCAACGGGTCGATGAATTTGCCCAAGGTCGTCACCAACTTGTGCTTACGGGCAATGTACCCGTCCAAAGAGTCCGTGATGGCGGCTACGATGAACACACTTCCCGCCAAGAGGTCTCCCCAGGAAAGATCTCCCCCGCCTAACTCGGCCAAATAAGGAACGGGGGCGCCACTTCTTAGGGAAAGAAACAACAACACCAAAGGAGCCAGAAACACGCGTACCAAGCTGAGTGTGTTCGGCAAGTTCAGAACCTTGTTTTTTACTTTGGGATTCAAAATTGCGCCTCCCGCAATAAATTGATTGAGTACACCTCTGCGACATACCCGACAAAAATTATAGCCTCAAAATCTCCTTTCAGGTCAAAACGTCAGCTAAAAAGGCATCACACTTCTATCATACCTTCATCCGTACACACATACCTTCATCCATATACATACATCCACATACATACATCCACCTCATGTCCTCAGTGCTCCTTTCTTAAGTAAGTAAGATGGAGGATGTGACGCCTATTCTATCTCAAATTTCTTTGAACCCCAAAACCACATCGAAAAAAATCTATAACCCGGATGCCCATATTTTGGTTGACATACTCCCACGACTAAAGTCATGGGATTGTGAGATCAACAAAGACAGCCGACTGAAACCGCTCTTACGTCTTTTCCTTTAAGAGTGGATGCCCCCACTCTGAGAATATTTACAGCCGCATTAATATCCCGGTCGTGTTCCGCCCCGCATCTCGCCTTGATAAGCCATAAAAGGAGTTTAATATGAAATTAGATATATGACAAGAAACCAAATACAAAACAAACGCCGCCGTTGGCGGCGTTGCGATTTTCATCCAACGGCTGAAACCGTTTGAAACCGTTGGCTTTCTCATCGCTTTATCGTAAAATATGGTATAAAATGTAAGGTATATCGGCGGAGAAAATTGGGATTCTAAATTTTGAGCCAAGGTTTTGATCAAGGTTTTGATCAAGTTACTCTAGGGAGAGAAAGTCATGATTTCAACGCTTGTTTTTCACGTAAAATCGGATATAATAATAAACAAGCAACAAGCAACAAGCAACAAGCAACAAGCAACAAGCAACAAGCAACAAGCATTATCTTCTTAAATTCTTCAAAGCTCTTTGTCTCTTTGATATAATAACTATTGCGGCTTCGT
>JAIRYN010000070.1 GCA_031267575.1 Synergistaceae bacterium
TATCAAGAATTGGACGGAGCGGACGCTGCTTGCAAGGAGGAAACACTTCGGATGTTGCCCCTGGATTACCAGGTATACAACCTCAATTGGGACGGGAGTTCGTTCAATGTCATTTGCGAATTCACGTTCGACTCCGAAACGCGAGGTCACGGCTATTTTTACCAAGCGGAGATTCCCACCTCAGAGGCTTCCCATGGCGAGAAGGAGAAAGAGAAGGAGGAAAGCACGCTGAATGGGGCAATCTGCGGAGACGAGAAGGAGAAGGAGAAAAGCACAATGAAATGCGCAATTTGTGAAGACGAAATCAAGGGTAGGGGCAAGAAACTGGCGGATGGCAACACGGTATGCAAGGACTGCTACGAAAGTTCGGCGGTAATAGTTACCTGCGATGATTGTGGCAAAGAGGTACTTGCCACGAGCGCGGTGAAAGAATGCGGTTTCCTCTACTGCCGAGACTGCCACGCTAAGAGTATCCAAGAAGAACACGAATGGCCGTCCTGGGTAGCGTGGCAAGAGTGGTGCGAGGCAGACGGCGAAACGCCAAACTTCGAGAAAGGGAGATCGAAGAAGCGAGGAAGGCCAGGAGGAAGGCAGCCGCTTAGGCTGCCTCCACCACAGGAGGCGCGCCATGACAATCAAGGAAGCGACGAAGAGGATCGAGGAACTGGAGGCGGAACTGAAGCGGGTGAACGATCACAGAGATCAGCTTCGGGACATCGCGAAAAGGTACATCGGGGCAAATCAGAGGCTCCGATACGAACGAGACTGGGAGATTGAGAAGCACGAGCGGGTGACGGCGATCATCGCCGAGATGAACGGATGAGACGCAAAATGACGGGCGGAGAACACACCGCCGCTTATGCGGGATACGCGGGTTACAACCCCCGAAAAAATCTAAGGAAGTAACGAAATGCTAATCAAATTCAATCTTTCTCCTTGCGGAAGCGGACTGTTACAACCAAGACATGAGATGCGGGGCTTCGGTCCCGCTTATTTTAGGAGGAGGAACACGCGAATGCTAAGGGTTGAATCAAATATCTGAGCGGGCGAATACAGTTATAACAATGGATCCTCCCCTAAAAACGTTGGCGCCCTTGTGGGCATTAACAGAGGAAACATAAGTCTCACACCGATTTTTCTTTTCATCGGAGACGGGAAAGGGTTTCGAGATCTTACAGACAATGGAGAGATCTTAACGGCGATGGTCGAAAAACTAAACGAAGTGTTAAAGGCAAATGCTGGGTTCTTCTCAGGAGGAGGTATTGCTCGCGGTCAGTCCGCTGAGCCCGATATTTCCCTAGAGCCCAAAAATTGTGGCACGCAGTCAAAAAAATCATGTCGCAAAAAAGACGCTTGAGCGACGGGGCGGTTGCAGGGAAGATTACGTGACACGTCATTTAGGCCAGGCGTGAACGTTTCAGAAAGAATTTTCCGACTCATAAAAAGGCGTGGGGGGCATCGAACGCCCCCGTAAAAAACACTTTAGTTTGGTAAACGATGATGTAACCGTACCTAAAACCGTACATATGGAAAAAAAGTATTTTTGTACATGCATTTATACAAACTTCTTTCGAGAACTTTTCGACTTCGCGATAGCGGGTCGGTTCCGGCACGGCGGGCAATGTTCTGGCGGGAACGATCACGATCATGCGCGACATTGTGGTGGATGTTCATGGCAGTCGCATAACCGTCTCCGTAACGAACCATGCTCCGGCCAGCGGCGGCGCGGAGGCTGAAAGTGCGGAACATATACGTTCCTGGGCTCCGCGATATTTTGAGACGCAGGAACGCTGTGTGACGCAAAATGATTACGAGACGACTGCAATGATGTTCAGGGACGAAAACATCGGAGCAATAGCTAAGGCGCGTGCCGTTGTGCACGAGCGCAGTGGCGAGGCGAATGTTATTCGTTACTATGTTCTTGCCTACGCTGAAGACTCGAATAAACTCGCTCTGGCCTCGGAATCTCTCAAGAATGCCCTGTTGGGCTACATCAATCAGAGAAAGATGCTCACAGATTATGTGGAAATTTAAGACGGAACATGGCGACTGATTGATGTAGAGGGAACGTCCCGCATAACATCAGGGTTCAGCGTCAGTGCGGTAATCGAGCGGGTAAAATCGGCTCTTAGGTCTCTTATGAACGCCGAAAGCACACAAATGGGCGGTAAACTGCGAATTTCAGACGTTTACGCTGCGATTGACAACACGGAGGGCGTCGAAAGCGTAGAACTCCAGACCCCGACAAACACCATCATCGCCGAACCGAACGAAGCGCTGCTGTTCGGGAATATGGAATTTATGATAGAGGGGAGCGTGAGCAATGGGACAAATCATTGACCTGATCCCCTCTCTTTATCACGGCACGGAAAACGAGCTTACCGGGTTTGTTGAGCAGACGGAACCTGAAATAGAGCGGATACAAGAAAAGATAAAGGGAATAACGGCGTTGATCAACGTTGACCGTTGCCCCGACAAGTTCTTGCCCTACCTTGCAGCTCTGACGAATGTGCCAATTATCGGGGAAAATCCTACAACGTGGCGCAAACAAATACGAAATTGGCCGTATTTGCTCAAGCATAAGGGCACGGCGTGGGGCTTTAACATCTTCCTAGATTCTCTGGGGATATCGGAGTCGAGCGTGCTGGCGCAACTCAGCGGGTGATTATGTGGAGGAAAAACCAGAGGGCGAACCGTATTTTGACCCGCTCACCGGCCTGTGGCGCAACTTGAGAACACATTATTTCGGGCTTGAACTCTTCTGGAACCTAACGACTATGCCTTGGTATGACTGGATCCAGAACCTCTGGGAGAGAATCACGCCATGGATGGAACGCGCAAAGCCTTTTCACTCCGAGCTTTTGAACGTGAAGCTTAAAACTCTTTTCGACTTCGGCGATGTAATTTTCCGTTGGAATCTCGCGCACAGGCGAGAGCTGCGAACGGTCCACGCCGTATGGTCCATGCTACCGCGCTTCGACCTCGTGCCCGCCGACGCGATACCGCTAGACTGGAGGCCATGGAACGGTTACCTCCGATCACTCATGACCGCGCGAACGACTGGCAGATTGATGGGCGTCTCACACTTGGACATGTATTTGCGTTTTGACCATATCCCCGCCGATTTTATACCGCTGGACACAGTGATGCAATATGTAGAAACAGATTTTCCCCCGATTTTGCAAGCATTCTACAGGCGAGAGAAAAGGGCAGCGTACATGTCGATAGCTACGAGCCGCGCCAAGAAGGCAACCCGGCGTTGGTGTTGGCGCGGATGACCCTGCAAGTCGTGACGCTGGAGCGGCATAATTTGGCACTGGCCGGACGGTTAGCGTTGGTCGAGCAATGGGCGGCGACCAACGGTTACGTCCGTCCGAAGACAGGGGGTTAAGTAATGGGAAATCTTTCGAACCAAATATTGGCGATAACGACAGAGGTTCAAACTCTGTCGTCGTTAGTCCAGACGTTTTTGAACGCCCAGGGGCAGAACATCAGCGTCGACCAGATCAAAAGCGAAATAAATAAGGCGGTCGCGACTGCGGTAGTGAACGTCATGCAACAACTCGAAGGGCTCGACGTCTCGATCATCCGGTCGGACATCGACTTACTCATACAAGGGATATCGAAAGCAATGTTGTCGGCTGGGCTCGCGCACAAGGACATCGAGGCGCTGACCTCAAAGTATATTCAACATGGTACGGCAGTAATACGGCTGTTCGGAGTTCAGTCAGGATGCGTGGTTACACGATCTACGACAGCTACGCGAAACCTAAATCTCTCAGCCGGAACGCTTTTCAAGGGTCACCAGATAATGGCAGCAAACGAGCAGCTAAATGGGACCTCAATCCCCAACAATCCGACCTCTGCCACGCAAGTCTGTGAGGTCTACATGATCAACGACGGCTTTATGGACTTCCGCTCCACGCCTTTCGGCGAGACCACCCCGGAGGAAGGCTGGCCGCTCTATAGTGTGTCCGTCCCGGCGGGAAATACAGAAGCGAACGAGCAATATCTCGCCAAGGTGACCCTGACCAGTATCCGCAAACTGGAATCGAACTGCCCTGCCATTTTGACAGCGGAGCCCTTCGTGTACGTGCCATTACCCTACGTCGTGCCGGACCCGGATTATGCTGTGATACTCGAAGCCGAGAGTGACATCGGGTCAGCGTGGGAATTGGGGGATATTTACGCCAAAGATAAAACTGTAAACGGGTTCAAAATTGCGACGAATGGTATCTGCGACCGTCTAAAGGTCCGTTGGACCCTCATTTCGAAGAAAGGAACTGGAACACTATGAATGAGCCGAAAATTATTAAAATGCAGCCCGCGCCTCATATCCCGTGGAGTATCGAAGACGACAGTTGTCTGTGTGTGGGCTCCGGCGAGGAACTGATTGAAATACGCCTCGCAGACCGCCAAACCGACAGTGTAACGGTTATTGATATCTGCCGTTGTCCGGGCAAGGGCCTGATGGAGGGCGCGTGTGGCGCGTATGTTATGTCGGTGGAGATTCCACCAACACGGTACAAAGAGGAGGTTGTGGAAGACTTCGACGGGAGCACGGTCATGAATGTCACCCCCGAACCGCTCGACGTGGCGTCCGTGGTCCTACGCCTGTGGAGTATAAACGATACAGACGCTACAGAAATGGAGTTGTTCTAAAAATGCCCAGCATTCTCGTGAAAGACTCCCTTCGCATGTCTGTAGAAGCCGCGTCAGGCGGCAAGGTGACAATAATATACGACGATCTCGGAAACCCCTCGTACATGCGGCGCTTTCCACCGATGCTCATAAAAGACCTATACCGCCACTTTTATCAAAGTGACGCCGATTGGAACGCAAGTCCATTCAAAATTATCGAGAACGATCCTCACCCGGCGTTCATGAAAAATGGTACGCAGATAAAAGAACTGATGGTGGGCTAATATCTGGCTTGCACGATGAATGGCCGTGCGTGCTCGCTGCCCGGCGCGGCTCCAGGAATCAACATTAATTATGATTCTGCGTTGACTCTATGCAAAAACAAGGGTAACGGGTGGACGGCGGCATTTCTGGCGTATCTGGAACCGCGCCTGTAAGAACCGGAACCGGTCCGACCTCGTGGTCTCACAATGGGACAGAGAGCGGCGTTTTCGAATGGAGAAGTGTCCGTCTCCGCCGACCTGAACAGCAGAACGCCCGGCGCGGAGTTCGAGGCGATCTTTTACGGTCGCGAGCGAGTCGAGATTCTGGTCGCTCCAGCATCGGAAGAGCAGGAAATCACGGTTACGAATCCCGCGTACATCGACCCCGACACTACGCCGGATGTGTCGGAAAGGATCCAGGAGGTCCAGCTTGTCCCCGGTCCTGTTCGGTACGACATTGGCCCGGTGGAGCTGGACTCCGA
>JAIRYN010000071.1 GCA_031267575.1 Synergistaceae bacterium
GCCAAGAATTACGAGAAAACTGCTCGCCAATACCACATATGAGGTGACGGTTATTCAGGATTTCGCGAAATAACCTTCATATTCTGTTTCAAAAAACGCGGCGAACGCTTTATGATGTCTGCCGCGACTAATTTATAAGGAGTGAAAATTAAGATGTCACGTAAAATTCGCGCGTTTTTACTGGCATTGGCTTTTGCCGTCGCTTCCCCAGCGTTCGCGGAGGTTTCTTTTTCCCCCGACGCCAAAAGAGTCAACCTGTACAGAACGCTGAAGTTCGATGTCTACAAAGCGTCCGGCACGGAAGAGGAGCAGGTAGCCGCTGAAGAAAAAATCGCTTCCTCCAGACCAGCCGCCTTCTTCATCGAGGGATTAAATTCGGTCGATACCCGGCTAACCGTGCTGATGATCGGCATGATGCGCTGCCCCGATTGTAGGGCCGTCTATCCGTACACGGAGGCAATGGCCGCGAATCCATTTATCAGCGTCCGCTATCTCGCGCGCGACAAAACACCGGGCGCAAGGGAGTTTATGATTGCCCGGACGGGGCGGTCCAACACGCCTTCGATATTCATAGTACGTCCGAACGGTGAAGTTCTGGATGGGACCTACGTCGAAACACCGACTAGCGTCACCGCGCTGCTCGCGGCGGCGAAGAGCGCTGAAGACCGGAGAAGAATCTGGGACGATTTTCATAAGGGCATTTATGACGAGTACATTCAACGCGACCTTCTCGCTCTTATTTCCAACCGTTCAAGAGGCGCGGCGACCAATATCGGTCTCGACGAACGCATTGAAATGGCGTTCACTCACACCCTGCAAACGCAAAAAAAAGACGGCAGTTTCGAGTACGCGCTCGACTACCGAACTGGCGGGTTCAGTCTGTTTAATCACATAGTCAGGCAGGCTAGCGCCGCGTACGGACTGGGAGAGTACCTACGCGTGACCGGTGACGAACGCGCGCGGAAACCGCTGGAAAAAACGCTCGCGTTTCTACTCCGTGACTCGACGCCGTTCAATGGCGGTTTGCTGGTTAGTTCTTCGCCGCCGCATCCCAAATCGCCGTCGGGTGCGACGGCGCTCGCGCTTATAGGCGCTTTACGTTACAAGGCATCCGGAGGCGAGCTTTCCGACGGGCAAATCGAGAAATGGCTCAAAGGACTTAGCGGATTGTACATCGAGGGCGCAGGCTTCCGAACCGTACCGGCGACCGACGAGGAATCTCCGTACTATAATGGCGAGACATGGCTGGCTTTGGCTGAATATCTGGAGGCGTTTCCCCATGACCGAGAAATAGCGAGACTGGTTGAGAAAGTAGACGCCTATATGATGGAACGTTACGCGCGTGAGTTCGATGGAGCGTTTTTTCACTGGGGCATGATGGCGCTTTCAGCCCGTTACCGTCAGACGAGATGCAAAAAATTTCTGGATTTCGGCCTGGCGCAGTACGCGAAATACCTCGACGCCGAAGAAAACCCCACTACGTTCACCGAGGGCGTCACTCAGTTTTACTCTGTTCTCCCGGACAGGGCGGCAAAGGATGAAGTACGTAAAAAATTATTCTTCATCGCTAAAAATCTTTTCAAAGTTCAGCAAATCAGCTCGAAGCTCCCGGACGGCAGTTCTGTGTCCCCGCGCGCGGAACGTTATATCGGAGGTTTTTTACTTGAGCCAAGCGGAACACGGACAAGAATCGACATGACGCAGCACGGTCTTATGGGTTTGCTGCGGTTGAGAGCGTACGGAATAACTCTAGCGAAGTGAAAACGAAAAAAACGGGCATATTAAAGTCCCGACAAATCATAAGGAGCGAGATGGCGATGTTATGTGAGATTGGCGTTTTTTTGCTGGCGGTGTTGTTGGTTATGTCTATTGAAGGTTTGGCGTTAGCTCAAGGCGGCGCTGGAGGAGGTGGCGGCGCTCTCGAAACTGATTTCTTTGAGTTGCTCAAAACGGGTACACTGGAACAAATCAAAGCCGCAATAGAAGCCGGGAGCGACGTGAACGCACAAGATAACAACGGCCTGACGCCGCTGATAGGGGCTGCGCAAAAGAATACCGCTGAAGCTTTGAGCGCTCTTATCGCCGCTGGGGCGGACGTCAACGCGAAGAACACTTACGGCCTGACGCCGCTGATGGTAGCTGCGCAAGAAAATACCGCTGAAGCCTTGGGCGTCCTTATCGCTGCTGGAGCGGACGTCAACGCGAAGGACAATTTCGGCCTGACGCCGTTGATGTGGGCTGCGCAAGAGAATACCGCTGAAGCCTTGAGCGTCCTGATCGCCGCTGGGGCGAACGTCAACGCGAAGGACAATTTCGGCCTGACGCCGCTGATAGGGGCTGCGCAAAAGAATACCGCTGAAGCTTTGAGCGCTCTTATCGCCGCTGGAGCAGACGTCAACGCGAAGGACAATTTCGGTATAACGCCGCTGATGTGGGCCGCAAGATTCAATACCGCTGAAGCCTTGAACGTCCTTATCGCCGCTAGGGCAGACGTCAACGCGAAGAACAATAACGGCTGGACTCCTTTGATGGATGCTGCGCAAAAGAATACCGCTGAAGCCTTGAACGTCCTTATCACCGCCGGGGCAGACGTCAACGCGAAGGTGAATAACGGCTGGACTCCTTTGATGGAGGTTGCGCAAAAGAATACCGTTGAAGCCTTGAACGTCCTTATCGCTGCTGGAGCAGACGTCAACGCGAAGATGAATGACGGCTGGACTCCTTTGACGTTAGCCACAAGATACCATACCGCTACCGTTGAAGCCTTGAACGTCCTTATCGCTGCTGGAGCAGACGTCAACGCGAAGAACAATGACGGCTGGATTCCTTTGACGTTAACCACAAGATACCATACCGCTACCGCTGAAGCCTTGAGCGTCCTTATCGCCGCTGGGGCGGACGTCAATGCGAAGGACAATTTCGGACTGACGCCGTTGATGTGGGCTGCGCAAAAGAATACCGCTGAAGCCTTGAACCTCCTTATCGCCGCTGGAGCAGACGTCAACGCGAAGGACAATTTCGGACTGACGCCGCTGATAGGGGCTGCGCAAAAGAATACCGCTGAAGCTTTGAGCGCTCTTATCGCTGCTGGGGCAGACGTCAATGCGAAGGACAATTTCGGTATAACGCCGCTGATGTGGGCCGCAAGATTCAATACCGCTGAAGCCTTGAACCTCCTTATCGCCGCTAGGGCAGACGTCAACGCGAAGGACAATAACGGCTGGACTCCTTTGATGGATGCTGCAAGATACAATACCGCTGAAGCCTTGAACCTCCTTATCGCCGCCGGGGCAGACGTCAACGCGAAGGTGAATAACGGCTGGACTCCTTTGATGGAGGCTGCGCAAAAGAATACCGTTGAAGCCTTGAACGTCCTTATCGCTGCTGGAGCAGACGTCAACGCGAAGATGAATGACGGCTGGGCTCCTTTGAAGATGAATAACGGCTGGACTCCTTTGACGTTAGCCACAAGATACCATACCGCTACCGCTGAAGCCTTGAGCGTCCTTATCGCCGCCGGGGCAGACGTCAACGCGAAGAACAATAACGGCTGGACTCCTTTGATGGATGCTGCAAGATACAATACCGCTGAAGCCTTGAACGTCCTTATCGCCGCCGGGGCAGACGTCAACGCTAAGGACAATTTCGGTATGACGCCGCTGATGTGGGCTGCGCGAAGGAATAGCGCTGAAGCCTTGAGCGTCCTTATCGCCGCCGGGGCAGACGTCAACGCGGTGAATGACGGCTGGACTCCTTTGATGGAGGCTGCGCAAGAGAATACCGCTGAAGCCTTAGGCGTCCTTATCGCCGCCGGGGCAGATGTCAACGCGAAGTTGAATGACGGCCGGACTCCCTTGATATGGGCCGCAAGATACAATAGCGCTGAAGCCTTGAGCGTCCTTATCGCCGCTGGGGCAGACGTCAACGTGGGGAGCAATAGCAGCTGGGCTCCTTTAACGTTAGCCGCAAGATACAATAGTGCTGAAGCCTTGAGCGCTCTTATCGCCGCTGGGGCAGACGTCAACGCGAAGATGAATGACGGCTGGACCCCCCTGATGTGGGTTGCAAGATACAATAGCGCTGAAGCCTTGAGCGTCCTTATCGCCGCCGGGGTAGACGTCAACGCGAAGATGAATGACGGCTGGACTCCCTTGCTGGAAGCTGCAAAATACAATACCGCTGAAGCCTTGAACGTCCTTATCGCCGCCGGGGCAGGCGTCAACGCGAAGGAGAATAACGGCTGGATTCCCCTGTGGGTCGCAAGACACAATAGCGCTGAAGCCTTGAGCGTCCTTATCGCCGCCGGGGCAGACGTCAACGCGAAGATGAATGACGGCTGGACCCCCCTGACGTGGGCTGCAAGATACAATAGCGCTGAAGCCTTGAGCGTCCTTATCGCCGCCGGGGCAGACGTCAACGCCAAAAACAACGATGGAAAACCGCTCTGACGCTCGCGAAAGAAGCGAAAGAAAAAGAAGAGCCTGACCAGAGAGTCATTGAGCTTCTAAGCGAATACGAGCGACGCGGGAAATAGTCTATATAGTTAACCCAAGTTGACCCAAAATGCGCGTTGGACGGAACTCACGGAACTCATTGTCCGACGCGTGTCAAATGATGTGAAGTCACTTGAACGTAACCTGCGGCACGGCGACAGTCGCGTTAGAGGAAAATTCCCCAAGCGAGCGCGCCAACGTAAAATTCTTCTCAATGCCGAGCCCGCGCATAAGCTCTAAGTGACTGTTAAAGTATTCAACAGACTTCGCGTCCTTGTCTACCATAACGCAGTTACAGTCTTCTTCGACGCAAACCCACCCAGTAGTGCCTGAAGCCGCGAAAAAGTCAAGCACAAGCGAACCGGGGTATGATAAGGCCTTTACTAAACACCGCACGATTTCTAACGGTTTCTGCGTCGGATGTCCAACGCGCTCTCTCGAGTTTCCGTTAAGCCGCCCTATCTCCCATATGTTTGTTGGGTTTTTTCCCTTTACCACGTTTTCGGGATTAAGCCGCTTGTCTTTCATATACAGCGCGATTATTTTTTCATCATACTTCGTTCTGACGGAATCCAAATCGAAATAATACTTGTCCGTCTTGTTAACATACTCCTACAACTTTAGTCGTAGGAGTATATCAACAAGACAACTCTGCACCTCGCGGACAACACGACAGTGTTCCAGATTGGAGCTTTGGAGCTAATGAAGGCGAGGACATGGGCGTCAACATCGGCGACATGCGTTCAGAGGCCCTGGGTCTGAACGCGGTGCTTGTCACCGACCGTGACTCGGCAGCCCGTTCCATCACCATCATTGACAACGCCATTGATAAAGTTTCCATGCAGAGGGTGAGGACCGGCGCGTACCAGAACCGCCTAGAACACACCATCACCAACCTGACCGTGGCAGGCGAGAATCTGACGGCAGCCGAGAACCAGATCAGGGACACAGACATGGCGAAAGAGATGATGAACTTCACAAAACTCCAAATCATGCTCCAGGCCGAAACCAGCATGCTGACTCACTCCAATTCCCTGTTGCAGAACGTCCTGAGCCTGCTGCACTAGGCTTTTCGCTGGAACCAATAAAGGCACACCGGAGGGTTTGTTGAAATTTCACCCCCCGGCTCTCGATCAAAAAAGATTATGAAGGTTATCGAATCCGAGGACGAGGCGGTTTTTGACCAAAAAACGACGGCGGATTTAACCGAACGGACGATGGAACTATTGTTCATCTTCGCATCTTCGATCGGGAGCTGAAGTACGAAGTCCTGGAAGAGACGGGAGCAGTGCAACTTCAGGTGATCGACGCTCGTGATGGCCGCGTGGCGCGTAAGGTCCCGGCGGACGAGGTGATTAAGTTCATCCAGGCTATGAAGGAAAAGCTGAAAGCAAAACTCGACGACCGGGTAGACGTATGGGCATAGGAAAGGTTTATTCTATTACCACGCGCGTATCGAGAAACCTCATGGATTGACGAACGGACAAGGCAAACTCTCTTTCAAAATTTCCGTTCAGAAACTTGTCCGCCACTCTCGTGATCACTAACGCGATCCTTTCATCCAGAAGTTCCAGAAGTTCACGCTTCAAGCTGGTTGTGATCGCAGCTTTTTTAATTTCGCATAGGGCCTTGAGGACGCTGCCACCTCAATACCGAAGTCTTGGAGGGGACGTTTAGGGGCTGCGTTTATGTCTCGCGGGCTCAATCTTTCAGGCGGGCTGCCCCTAAAAGGTCTCGGCGCTCGGCATTTCGAAGCGCCATCTCGGCCAGAAGTTCCCGTTGTTCCTCTCTGTGCTCTTTGTCCTGGCGCTGGATCGCCTGTTGCTTTGCCTTCACTTTGTTAAGCTCCTGAGACTTTTTAACCATCTCGTTATGACGGTCCATCATCTGCAGCCTTGTTCGGTCGTTGGACTTCTGAGCCTCTTCTACCTTGCGAAGCGCATCGTCCCCCGCTTGATCCACCACTTCACTTGTCGCCAGGGACTCCCTGCGTTGCGCGTACTTTTCCGCAAAATCGTAACCCACCGTGGAAACCGCACGGTCATCAGGCACGCCAACAATAGCGCCAACTCTCATATCAAAACCTCCTTGCCAGCCATATTATCCACTTCTTGTCAATTTTTCACATTATACACTCCGATTCTCCCTTTGGACGTGGGAAGCGAGAAAATCACGCTTGGAGTATAATGCGTTCAAGCGGAGAGATTCGACATTTGATCTGATCTGTTTTTTTGAGTCATAGGTAAGAGGTGAGCGAGGATGGACAAGATTTCGACATACAGGAATCCAAAGAGATACCGCCTTCATTTTTTCTTTTTCTTCTTTTTCTTCTTTTTTTCCTTGTTCTGCGCGAGATTTCTCGCCTGCGCGTGGGCTGGACCGGCGCGAGCAAACCCCATCATTGCGGCCTATCAGCAGATTTACAAGATGAATTTTGAGGTTTGCCGACTAGAAGAACTCCCTCTAGGGTGGTTCGCCACTTTCGACGGCTATCCCGTAGCGCAGGTCTCTCCGAACCATTGGGTGTATGGCCGCGCGGAGAATCCGGGGAGCATTATTCCGACCTCGATAGCGGTGGGGGCCGTGGTTCCAATGGACGTTCCCGAACTGGCGCGGATCGCGCTCTCCTCCTGGGGCAGCGGCGCCTATGAAACGAAAGCGTTTCAGTCTATCGCTTCTTCTGGCCTGGACAACATAGGCGTGTTGAACGATCCCCTGGCCTACACTCCTGTCGCTTGGAAGACCGGCAGAGCGGAACTCCAGGTTTGGTTGGGCGACAGGTGGTATCGCCTCGTGCCCGCGGGAGGACAGAGCGTTTCCCAAGCCCTTCAGATGCGGCATCCCTACATTGTACAAACCCTGCGCCAAAAAAGCGTCCTCTGGACGATGTCCGACACCGAAGAACTGGCAGACCTGGCTCGATCTTGGGGGTATATTTGGCGCGGTTCCATCCCCTTCGCCTCCCTGACCCAGCGTCGGGACGATGCAGGAAATTCCGGATCCGGTTTCGCTTCCGAAAGCGCTTGGGGAGGGACCGCTGGTCCATCGAGCACATCCTCCGGTGAATGGGACGTGGGTGGTGGAAACAGCAGTGGAAGCAGTGGAAACGGAGGAGGAGGCTGGGACACCGGCGGCAGCTCTGCTGGAGGTGGCAGCGGATGGGACTCTGGTGGCAGTTCCTCTGGAGGTAGCGATAGCAGTGGAAGCGGCGGATCATCGGGAGGCGGAGGTTGGGACAAATGAACGGAGATGACGTTTACGAGCTGTTGGGCAAAGCCTATGATACCGAGGACGTGGATGAGGTCACGGCCTTGGTGGAGAGGGCTCTGGAGTTGGAGCCTGATAATCCTGAGGTCCTCATGTTCAAGGCCGATCTTCTGGAGGACGACGCCGAGAGATTTTTTGTTCTGGAAAGGGCTATAAAAGAGGCGAAACGGTATTTTCAGGAGGAAGAACTCTCGGACGAGGATATTTTGGAGGACGAGGTAGGTCTCGTGTATCTGGGGCTGTTGCAACGAGCGGCGTATACGCTCTTTTCGCTGGGAGAAGACGAACAGTCCATGAAACTGCTGGAGGAGCTTTTGGGTTACGATCAGGCGGACTTGGCTATGGGTAAACTCCTGTACTATCGTATCCTGCTGGAGTGGGAGGAATGGACGCGTGTTCTAGAGGTGACTTTACAGGAGACGACGCGAGGCCTGGCTTGGGTCTACGCCAAACTGATCGCGACTTTCATGCTATCGGGGGATGGGAAAAAAGACGGAAAAAAAGAAGGCAAAAACGGCAAAGAGGCCAAAAGTGATAAGAACTTGAACCGAATGCTTTGGGACGCGGTGCGCATGGCGCCCAATGTTCCCTTTTACATGCTGGGGTACATTCCTGATCCCCTGAACGAAACAGAGGATGAGGACTTTCATTTCGCCATTCTCTTTGAAGAAATCTGGTCCATTTCCCGAAATCTATTGAATTGGTTTTCCAAAGGGACAATCCTGTTTGGACTTCTAACGGGTCGCTTCGGGCAGGAAGCCGAGAGCATGAAGGAAATTCTCGAAGCCCTGAATGGCTTAACGGACTATGAGAATCTCACTCTCCGCCTGGGGAACGCTTCGGACGACGAAAGGGTTCTGGAAGCCCTGACGACCGGGGAGTATCCGAGCTATTGGTAAACGCTGCCAATAGGTATCCAATCCGTCCTAATCTGTCCTAAATGTTCTAATAAGGAGAAGACGAGGAGCGCTCTAATCGTCTTCTCGTCTTCTCCTTTGGTTCCTCTATTGGTTCCTCTGGTTCCTCTATTTAACCGGTTTAGTTTAACCGGTTCAGTGGGGTTTCACGTCTTTGGGAATGGCACAGGCGTACTTTTCCCCGTTTAATCTCTCCTGATGTTCTTTTTTGGCTTTCACGACTAGCTCCGGGTCGCCGATTACGTCGAGGGCCGTCATGGCCATGATTTTGCCGGCATAGAGCAAGCCCTTGTGAACGAACGACGACTTGCCACACGCCACCCACTGCCATGAATGACTCGGCGCCCCTGTGGGGTAACATCCCACAATAAGCTGCCCCGTGGGGGCAATCCAACTGGCGTCGCTGACGTCTGTGGACCCCGCCATAGGCACGTCAGTCATAAAGTAGGGGAACAGTTTTTCCTGGAGAGGTTCGGCGGCCATCGCCTCCACCTGCTCAGTCGTGAGATCGGGGAAACTCTTTTTTATGAGCTCAGCGACGCCTTTGTTCGATCCCTCCGGTAGAGTGGCGACGTACCGACGGGCGATTTCTTTTTCCTCGGGCGAGAATTTCAGATCGCCGAGTTCCCGCATATTTTCGTATATCACTCGGCCAAGCGCGTCGTTCACAATGTATTCCGCGCAAGCGCTGTCCCACTCGATTTCCATCGTCGTCCCGGACATGAGAGCGGCTCCCTTGGCAATATCCACGATCCTCTCGAATATGGGCTTGACTTGGCTGGATCTGGGAGCACGGATGAAGTAAAGAGCGCTGGCCTCGGCCTGGACAACATTGGGAGCCATCCCTCCGGCGTTCGTGTAGGCATAGTGGATCCGCGCCTCTTGAATGACATGCTCCCGAAGATAATTTACCCCCACGCTCATCAATTCCAACGCGTCGAGCGCGCTGCGTCCTTTTTCCGGCGCCGCGGCCGCGTGCGCGCTGACCCCCTTGAAGTGAAAATAAACCTGATAATTGGCGAGCGAACTACATCCCCATACGCGGGTTTCCCCCATCGGATGCCACGTCAAAAAGACATCCGTCCCGTCGAATACCCCAGCTCGTGCCATAAATGCCTTGCCCGATCCGCCTTCTTCCGCGGGACAGCCGAAGAACTTGACCGTCGCCCTCGGACCGTCCGCGGCCAGAAAATCCTTGAGTCCCACCGCCGCCGCGAGAGACCCCGTGCCCAGCGCGTTGTGTCCGCAGCCATGTCCGTTTCCCCCCTCTTGGAGAGGTTTTTTCTCGAAGACGCCGCTTTCCTGACTGAGACCGGGCAGAGCGTCGTACTCCGCCAGCATTCCGATGACCGGACCGCCGTCCCCATTTTTGTAAGTCGCGATAAATGCGTCCTCCATGCCCGCGACTCCGCGCTCAATCGCAAAGCCCTCTTTTTCAAGAGTGGAAACTAACAAGTCCGCTGATTTTTTGAGAGCGAAGCGCGTCTCCACATACTCCCATATACTGTCGCTGACGTCCGTGAAGAGTTTAGCTTTAGCGTCAATCAGATTGGACAAGGTTTTTTTGTCGTTTTGATTTGCCATAAGTTGATCCCTCCTATTTTTTGTTTAACCTATTTTTTATTCAACATACCAGCCTTAAACATGCCGTAGGCGGCAAGAACAGACAGCGACATGACGCAGGGCAGAAGATAACTTTGATTGCGTTGCACGACCGCGCTGCCGAGGAAAACACAGAGAGCGATGGAGATAGCAAACGGCGTTACGGATAGTTTCACGCTTTTGATTACAAACGGCGTCACGATGGCACCCAACAACGCCGGCATAATATTCGCAAAAGCGGGTTGTAGCGCAGGCTTGGAGAGATACGGCGTGATGTACTCCCCAATGACGAACATCGAAAGCATCAAAATCGTTACTGTCACAAACGACGATATAGCGATGGTAAGGATGGAAATAACGTCACCCTCGACGCTGCCGGGTTCCACTTGCGCGATTTTCATTCCAGAAATGGCACTCGGTAGTTTCATGTTCATGATGTTGCCGGTGATGCAGCTCAGGTAAACACCGCCCGCTCCGATGATCGGATAGTAAGAAATATTCTCGATCACCGCCATAGGCGCGAACATCGCAATGAGTCCGCTTGCCACGCCCGCGACTTCGCCGACGTTGACGGCGATTTTATAGACAATAGTGACAATTGAGGGGACGGCGAGCATAAGGAGAAGCGAAATGATGCTGGTGATCCGGCCGAGATTGTTGATTGTGTTGTCGAAAACCAAAGATTTCTCTTGATCGTTCATATCGAAAACCTCCTGAGACTAATGTATAGAGTCTTGACTATAGATATAAAATCAGGAAAAACTTCTTTTAACTTTTTAAATTGCTTTTAACTTTTTAAATTTCTTGCTCTAATTCAGTTAAAGAAGCTATTTAAAGAAGCTATTAAAGAGGCTGTTGAACAAAGATACTTGTGTAGACGATAGCCGCTGTCATGCCTATGATGAGGCTGATTGGCAGAGAAAATTCATCGATGGCCCTGATTTTCGTTGCCTTCGCGACATGTCCGCAGATGAGGACCGCGATGGCGGAGGAGATGAAGGCGACGATGGCCGTAACGTTTTGGATATTGGTGATGTACGGAGCGGACATGATAGACAACATTCCAATGAACAGGGCGGCCGAAAAGATGGGGACGAACTGGTTATTGGAGGCCTTGGCTTTCTTAGAAATTTTGTCGAGGGACTTCATAAAAAAGATATTGAAAACGATGCCCCAGACAATACCCACACTCATGATCCACATAGCCATGGTAAAAATCGGCAAGTCGAAACCTGGATCCACGAACCCCGATAGACCGGACGCTGTGGCGGCCATGTTCGCTGCCATGCTTTCATACACGGCTGAACCGACGACCGAAAGACGAAGCCAAGGGAAATACTTCCCTAGGTTGATGGAGAGTACCATCAGCATTACCACGATGGGCAGCGACGGCACGATAGAAAAAACCGCGGCGTTGGTCATGGCTTTCTTCATGACCGCGTGATCAATTCCCAGTTCCTTACCCCGGCGCCAGGCTACCCTGATGAACAAGACCGCTTGGAGCAAAACAAAAACAATGACCATGAAACAAAGAGAGAACATTAAATTGCTGTTTGCCACTTCGAGATAATTCAAGATACTGCCCCCTTCATTTGATTTTTTTAAGAACTTTCAAGAACGAAAACAGAACAATGCGAAAACAGAACAATGATAAAAATAAAGACGGAAAATTCGTAAGCGAAGAATGTATATGTTATTGTATTCTAACGGCGATGGACAATCCCTTCGATGAAATAATCGTGAGAAACAAGGCTTGTTTTTAATCGAAACGCGCTAAAAAGAAAAAGGGAAGCAAAAAAAGAAGGTCTTTTTTTATCCTGATAAAGTCGGGGTGACGCGCCTCTTCTCAGCGCCTCTTTTGATTAAACGGATTGAACAGAGTTAGGGTCCATTCATTGAACGGGTTAAACGGATTAAACGGAATTGGGGTCCATTCATTGAACGGATTGAACGGATTGAACAGAATTGGGGTCCATGACCTTGACTATTCTTCTAAACAGATACAGGGCCACACCGTTGTAACCAAGTTCCGGGGCGAGGGTGTACTCGGCGTCGATATCGTCCTCAAAAATATTCAGTTCAGGCAGCGCGGCGCTTTCAAGATAATCGGCCGCGTCCTCGTCGCTGAGGTTCGGGAAGCCGAGTTTGCTCCATCGGTCGAAGACGACGCTGTGTTTTTTCTCGAAGAAAAACACTTTGACGCGGTAACGCCCCTTGGGAATGTCAGTGAGCTTTACTTCGACGCGAATGCTCTCCATGACAACATAGGCTTCATTTACGGAATAGCGTGGATCGAAGTAGCAGGGATTGGAAATCAGTACAGCGTATGCGGCGCGCTCGTCCGTCCCCGTCGAGGTGACGAGGACCTTTTCGCTTCGCCAGACAACGTTTTTCTCCAGTTTGGCTATCATATACAACAAGTAATAGGGAGGACGCTTGACGCGTCCCTCGAAAAAGAGAGCGAGCACCCGGTTGTCCACTTTCCCGGTCAGAAGTTCCTTCGATTTGCTGTTCAGCCAATAGGCTGTTCCGGACACGCTTTCACCATATGAGAGCAGCTCGGCGGCAATCAGCGCGGCGCGGAAGAACGTCGACGATTCTATTGGAGTGCGCCCCGACAGCGTGTTCCACTCCGTCACGAAAAGTTCGGGAAGGGAGATACCGCACTCGGTGGAGACGCGCCGGACTTTCTCGATCTGTGAGATGCCGTAGGCTTTAATTGACCGGGGCGACGCGCCGAGCGCCGTGTAATCCTCCTCCAGAGCCGGGTCTATCGTGAGCGAGAGGAAATCCGGGGGACATCCCGCCTTTTTGCAGCCAGCCAGTTTCTCGCTTAGACGCGCCCATTCTTCGGAACGGCTGGAGGAGACGGAGTGAAAACCGACCCGAATCAGCGGCGAAAATGCCTTCAGTTCATGGCAAATTCTATCGAAGCGCGCGATAAACCTGGGTACAGCTCCGTCACTTGGGTACAGCTCCGTCACTTCGGAGTTTATCGCATTGGAGTGGACAATTTCGAAGCGGATCTTTTTCCCCCACTGAGACAAAAGGGCGTTTTCCGAAAGCGCGTTCATAAAATCCGAAACAGCGCCCTCTATGGCTTCTGGCGCCAGAGAAAGGTCTACGCGAACGAAAGGCGTCAAGCCGAGCTCCATGAAAAAATGGAAGAGCCTCCCGTAATCGTACCCTTTGAAGTATGAACCCCCTTGGTGGGGCGAGATTCCGTCCCCGAAGATCCCTTGGAAATAGATATAGTCGCCGCCCATCTTTTTCCGCACCGTTATCAATTGTTCACGGATCCTCTCATCCATGACCTCGGACAATTTGCCGATCTTGAATATTTTCGGAGGAAGCGAAAGCGCGGTTTTTCTCTTATTTTCCTCCTCCTTTGCGCCGGACGTCGGGAGAAGAGAAACAGATATCGACTCCGACGGCTTCAGGCGGGAACTATCATGAATATCGTACAGGGTCACATACTTCAGCAGGTCATTGAACCCTTCATGCCCTCCGGGATGTTCTTCGACGCCGGCGAACGGCCTGCCGTTTCCGAAACGCTCGGAATTTTCCTCATTTTTCTCATTATTTTTCTCATTTTCCTCGACTTCCCATTGGATTGTCCTCTCGATTTTTTCCCCGTGGGGCGTTTTCGAGGTGTGTGAGTTCGGCTTGCTCAACCTGTAACTTTGAGGCGTTTGGCCGTAGATTTTTTTGAAAAGGACCGTGAAGGGCTTTGAGCCGGCGAATCCGTTATTCACAGCAATTCTCAAAATGGACTCGTTCGTTCGCAGTAGCTCGTGTACCGCGCTGTCGAGACGGAGTCTGTTCAGGTATTCCAGGAAACCGACGCCCATTTTTTGTTTGAAGAGCCTGGAAAAATACTGAGGCGACATGCCAACGCTGGCAGCCGCGTCAGCAAGATCGACGCCGGTACGGTAATTTTCACGAATGTGTGAAAGCGCGTTGCGGATGTTCCCGATGTCTTCATGCGTTTCCTTCGCGCCCCGCGCGGGGGTCGCGCGAAAATTGACGTAAATGTTGTGCAACAGTTCCAGTAGGACACACTTGACCTCCAGAGCATACCCGTCTTCGCGCCTGTAACGGGCAAGCATCATTCGAATAAGCGAACGTTTCGCATTGAAAAATTTTGCGCTGGAAGATTTTGTACCCAGAGGTTCGGCGTAGAAGAACTTCGATTTTTCGAAGGAGTTTTCTCCATGGCTAACCAAACTACAGTCATAGCTGTAGTCCAATATTTCTGGGCACTCTCGCTCCAGGAAGGACGGAAAGATTCTGAGAGCCAGCACGATATTGGATGATGAGGCTTGAACGGAGTGGATGTCCCTGTCGTTGACGATCACGATATCATCGGCTTCCAAAACGCGACGAAAGCCGTTCAATTCCACCGTCACGGTCCCTTTGAGAACCATGAGCACTCCAATACCACGCGACATACCCCGATGATATACTCCGACGCTACCGAGCGTCAGGTCGAACATTTCGTCCCGCATGGCGATCCCTCCACATTAATGATACTATAGTCCTAGAATTTAGGGCTTGGTCGGCCTTTTCATTTCTTCTCTAACTCCATGATGACCTGATTCTACACCGTGATAATTTCAGAATTGATTGTCCAATCTACCACTCTACTATCTTGAAATCGATTGCGCTGCCTAAACCCAGGAACAATCGGACTCCTCTCGCGAGGAACATCCCCGCGCCTGGAGTCGGTTTTACTTTTTCCCATTCCCAGTGCTTCATGCCAGGCAAAGCCTCGAAGAGGTTGGCATTAACGGAAATTAGGACATTGTCCACTTTCGCGTCGAAGACCCACTCAATCTCTAACGGAACCTTGAAAAACGACGACACGGCATCCAAATCGATTTCCTTTAAGTAACTCCTTAAACACAATAAGTTTCAAAATCCATCAAAAGAGCTCGTTTTTAGGGAGACTTCTTCCATCAGCGCGCGTTAAAGTTCTTTTGTCTATCACCTCCAGAAAACAATAGAAGTTCCTTCGCCTGTTGCCGCCTGGTGTTTTTTGTATTTAATATATTTTAATTATAAGCAATCCTATGAATTTACGCTACTTCTGGAAAGTATTTTTAAAAAATGTTGGAAATGGGTTCGGGTGTTGTATGATGTGGAATATTTTTGTTAAAGCGCAATATCTTCATTAGATAAGTCGAGAAGGAGGGTGTAAGATGAAAAAATTGTTTCGTTCCTTTGTCCTGTGGATGAGCCTAGTGGTTTTGGGGATCTTTGTGAGCGTGAGCGTGAATGTTCCGGGCGCCGAAGCCCGCAGTTCTGCGGCGTGGAAAGAACGGCTGGACGCGCGCACGACGACCTTGTGGATAAAAGGACAGGCCCTGGGGGACAGTATCGTCCTCAACGCGCGAGGCGAACTGGAGATCACGTGGGTGGGGCGGGACCTGATCCGTCATCTGGAGCGGGATCGAGACGTGGAGGAGTGGTTAACCTCGGCTCTGGGCTACTATTTCAGCAGTCGCAAGGATAGAAGGACGACAATCAAAGGACGCGACGTTTTCGTGCTGAACTATAGGGCCGTCAAGTACTGGGATTTCGACCCGACGAGACTCGTGGTGGGTGGGTATGTTCTCACATCCGACGATATCTTGATGAAAAAAGAATACTGGCAAATCGGAGAGCTTTCTCCCGGTTACGTAGGAACTTTAGCGGTCGTCGCGCCCTCCCTCAATTCAGGCAAGTCAGCCCTCAAGCCAGGGCAGAAGATAGAGCTTCGGTACGAAGACACTCAAGCCGTCTTTGAGGCCCCCCGCGAGGCCCCCCGCAGATGAGCGAGGCAAGCGAGGCTCATCAAAATTTTTTGACCCTCGGCATCGAAACCAGTTGTGACGACACCGCGGTGGCGGTTCTGAGAGGCGACCGAGAGGTTCTGGTGGAGCTTCTGTCAAGCCAGATCGCGGACCATGCTCCCTTTGGCGGTGTGGTTCCTGAGTTTGCCGCGCGCAAACACCTGGAGAACCTTCTTCCCCTAGTCGACGCGGCATTAAAGCGCGCGGCGGTCGGTGGCAAAGACCTGGACCTCATCGCCGTCACCCGGGGCCCTGGCCTCATGGGATCCTTGATGGTGGGTGTGGAGACGGCGCGAGCCCTCTCACAGGCGTGGAACGTTCCTCTTCTAGGAGTCAACCATCTGGAAGGACACATGTTCGCGTCCTTGACGGAAGCGGATCTGAAGCCGCCGTTTTTGTCCCTGATCGTCTCCGGCGGGCACACGGAAATTGTCCGAGTGGACGCATTCGGAGAATATTCTTTATTGGGCGCGACCCGAGACGACGCGGCGGGAGAGGCCTACGACAAAGCGGCGAAAGTAATGGGGCTTTCCTACCCCGGCGGCCCCGAAATCGACAAGTTGGCCAAGGAGGGTAATCCGTCAGCCTTTAACTTTCCTGTCCCCCTGAAGAACACGAACCAAGTAGAGTTCAGCTTCAGCGGCCTCAAGACCGCGTTGCTTTGGCAGGTTCATCGTCTCAGAGAGGTCGAGAACGACCCTCTGCCCCTAGCAGACCTCTGTGCTTCTTTCCAGCGCGCGGTTACGGACGCGCTGATATCTAAGGTCGTTTTGGCCGTTCAACAGACGGGCGTCAAGCAGGTGGCGATCTCCGGAGGCGTGGCTGCCAACAGCGCGTTACGCAAAGCCGTGATAAACGACCGGCGGTGGAACGCTTTTTTGCCCAGTCCCTCACGCTGTACCGACAACGCCGTCATGGTGGCTATGGCCGGGCGAAACGCGTGGAATCGTGGTGTTCGGAGTTCTTCGCCAGATCCTGACCCCTCATTGGAGTTTATTCACGAAAAACTATAACGATGAACTCTATTGGGTTTCAATAGCAAAATAAATATTGTAAAAACCGGTTTTCGCTCCGGTTGTTTATCTGCGCCAAATCGGTAGTTTCTCCGAGTACGACGATTATCGCCATGTTATACTATCTTAAAGAATTTTGTATTATCGAACAATTCCTTGGGTATAGAAACCAGTTTTTTTCCGAAGGGGCGTTTGTGTCTTTGTTGAAATTGTTGTCGATCAGAGGGCTTCTGGTGGTTGTGGTGCTATTAGCATCGATGCCTTCTTTGTTTATTCTTGTTGAGATGAATTTGGACACTAGCCGCCAGACTCTAACCCTAGCGTTCCAAAGCGCTGCGGGACTGGCGGATAATTTGGCGACCACCCAAAAGATTATTGATGCTTGGCTATTTTCGGCTCTCGATTTGCTGATCGAGGAACCAGGGGTAAAAAAACTCAACGTGAACAGCGTTACGCCATTGTTCAAAAACATAACGGACAAGATGCCGATGCTAGAGGATATTCTTCTGTTGAACACGAGTGGCGATGTACTGGTGTCGGCCAAGGAACGGGAATCTTTCGACTTGTGGGATGGTTCGTTCTGGGAAGCATTGCCACGTTTCGAGCCCGAAGGCTACCCTCAGGTTGGCGGCGTGATTTCGAGGTGTTGGTCCGCAGACTTGAAAGTTATAGATTCTAATGGCCCGGACGCGATGGTTACGGGATTGGCGGGCAGCGATTTGACGTCGCGTTACATTCCCTACGTTCAGTCATTCGCTTCTGGATACGTCCTACTACTCGTAAAGGCTTCCTACATGGAAGAATGTATAAAACATTTCCCCTCCGCTGTCAATAGTCTATCCCAGAAGTGGGTATTGGCCATCTTTGACGCTTCGGGATCCATCATGGCGTATCGCGCGTCTTTGGACTTCGAGAACGCATGGGAGCGGGAACGGCAGGGAAAAGGAATCAGTGAATCTCTCTGGGATTACATCGAAAGACATGGCGAAACGGGTTCTTTCAGGAGCCTGTGGGATGAAAAAGAAGATTGCATCACTGGTTACGCGAAAATACGCCTGCCCCAACTTCAAGGTGATTCGCCAGTGCACGCCGTTGCCGTAGTTTCCTATTTCTTGTCCGATATTTTGAACGAAGAAAGAAACACCGCGCTGAGATTTCTGTTTTTGTCCCTGTTTTTCGTTTTGGGAGGGCTTTTGTTCGCGTTAGGCGTGGGCAGAAAACTGCTGGTAGCACCGATCGATCAACTCACCACTGCCAACGAACGTTTCGCGATGGGAGCTTTGTCGAGCCGGGCGGATATTCAGTCCGGCATTCGAGAAATGAGAGTGCTTTCCAAATCCTTTGACGACATGGCCGATGCGCTGGAAATGCAGGAATTGAAAAGACGTTCGGAAAACGCGCTGATCAAAGAGCAGGCTCACAAGGATTATCTGACGGGGGTGTACAACAGGCGGGGAGGCTTGTTGGAGCTGGAGAGGCACATCAAAGAAGCGAAGGAGCGCGTGGCGCTTCTTTCCATATTTTTTATCGACATCGACTTTTTCAAGAACATCAACGACGAATATGGCCACAATGAGGGCGACAAAATGTTGAAACGGGTGACATTTCTCCTGGAACGCCATTTGCGCTCCGGCGACGTTCTGTGTCGTTACGGGGGAGACGAGTTTTTGGTCATACTTCCAAAGTGTGCAATGGCGGCCGCCGAAGCCGTCTGGGATCGCATCGAGAAGGAAATTCAGCACTTGAACGAAAGCGGGAAAGTGCCATACCTCATCTCGTTGAGCCATGGCTTAGCCCTTTTCGACCCTTTGGCCCCTGTCTCTGTCGACAATCTCATCGGTGAAGCTGATGTGAAAATGTACGAAGAAAAAGCCAAACGCAAAGCTACCCGATAAAAATAATGTGGAGACGCACAACCGTGCGTCTCCACTGTTCTACTTCTACTGTTCTACTGTCTATGCGCCCCGCGCGTCCCTATCGTTTTGTTGATGATCGCAAGTTTTCTCTACTTGCGGACGATTTCTTTGATTTTCATGAGACGACTCAGGGTAGATCTTTCTTGTTCGTCGAGCTTCATACCAATATAACGGATCGTCTCCGCCAAATTCGGAATCATGACGTACTCCAGAGCGTTGACGCGGCGTCTCGTGCGCTCGATTTCCCCCGCCATAAGACGAATGGCTTTTTCCTTCGCCGCGAGTTCTAAAAGGCGAAGGATCAACTCACCGAACTGTTCGAGGGCAACATCCAAAAGCAACGGCACGGAGGCGAAACCGTAATTCACTGGGTTCCCCTCCTGTCGCACATGGTATTCAGGGACGAGAACGCTCATGACGTTCTTCCAGGTCACGGAGAGAGAACACTCCGCGCCAGGGAACATCAAGGCCTGCTCCAAAACCTCTGGTGTGGTCTGGGCGCGGGACAGGACAAAAGAACCGAAACACTCTTTCAGCTCCACCTCCACCTGCTCCCGCAACACCTTGCCCTCACGAGCGCGCTGCAAAAACGCCTTGATCAAGGCGTCCTGTTTGTCCTTCAGGAGCTTGTGGCCACGCTTGGCCACCACCAGCCGCTTCTTCAGTCTGGAAAGCTCCATCCGATTGGGGTTGACGTTGATACGTGCCATTTCGCGGCACCCCCCTTAGCCTTTGTGTCCCTTAGAATCCGATTTCTCCAGTCCGAGCTTCAAAAGCCGGGGTTTCAAATATTTGTCAATATAGGCATCGCGGACGCGTTTCAGTTCCTTCGCCGGGATCATGGTCAGAAGGTTCCATCCCAGTTCGAGGGTTTCTTCCACCGTGCGGTTCTCGTACTCGCCCTGACGGATGTACTTGTCTTCGAAAGCGTCGGAGAAAGCCGCGAAGGCTTTGTCCTCCTCGGTCAGGGCTCCCTCGCCAAGGATGACCGCCAGCTCCTTCGCCTCCTTGCCTCGGGCGTAGGCCGCGAAAAGCTGGTTCATCAGGTCGGCGTGGTCCTCCCGCGTCCTATCCTTGCCAATACCCTTGTCCTTCAGACGCGACAGGGACGGCAAGACATCCACAGGGGGATAGATTCCCTTGCGGTGCAGGGCGCGGCTCAAGATGATCTGCCCCTCCGTGATGTAGCCGGTCAGGTCGGGGATGGGGTGGGTTTTGTCGTCTTCCGGCATGGTCAGAATGGGGATCTGGGTGATGGACCCGCGTTTACCCTTCAGACGCCCCGCTCGTTCGTACATGGTTGCCAGGTCGGTGTAGAGGTAGCCAGGGTAACCCCGTCGCCCTGGGACTTCCTTGCGGGCGGCGGAAATCTCGCGCAGGGCCTCGCAGTAGTTCGTCAGGTCGGTGAAGATGACCACCACGTGCATGTCACACTCGAAGGCCAGGTATTCCGCGGCGGTCAAGGCGATGCGGGGCGTGGTGATGCGCTCAATGGCGGGGTCGTCCGCCAAGTTGATGTACAGCACCGTCCGCTGGAGAGCGCCCGTTTTGCGGAAATCCTCCATGAAGAAGGACGCCTCTTCAAAGGTGATGCCCATAGCGGCGAAAACCACGGCGAAATCCTCATGTCCTGAACCTTCGCCGATGACTGCGGCCTGACGTGCGATCTGGGCCGCCATGCGGTTGTGAGGGAGTCCACTGGCAGAGAAGATGGGTAATTTCTGGCCACGCACCATAGGGTTGAGTCCGTCGATGGTGGAAATGCCGGTCTGGATGAACTCCGATGGGAAGTCGCGGGAATAGGGGTTCATGGGCATTCCGTTGATGTCAAGCTTCTTGTCGGGGATTAAGTTCGCTCCGCCGTCGATGGGCTCGCCGCGGCCGTTGAAAACGCGTCCCAACTTATCGCGGGCCACGGGTAGGGTCAGAACGCCGCCCAGGAAACGGGCTTTTGTGCCCTCCACGTCGATACCGCTGGTTCCCTCGAAAACCTGAACCAGGGCCCGATTGGATTCGATCTCCAAAACACGCCCTCTCCGCTTTTCCCCGTTGGCAAGTTCGATCTCCACCAGCTCGTCGAAACGCACGTCTGTCGTGTTCTCGACCACCATCAAGGGCCCGGAAAGGCCGGATATGGTTCGGTACTCCTTAGGCAACATTTTGTTCACCCCCTTTAAACGCGGCTTCGCCGTCTGGGACGAGCTCGTTGATTTGTTCCTTGATCGTGTTTTCCAACTTGTCGATTTGGTCGATCTGCTTTTCCTCAAGATAGCGCATTCTGGCGATCTGCTCCCGCACGGAAAGGTTGAAAAGCTCGTTCATAGGCGCACCCTTTTTTAACGCGTCCATGCCCGCGTGATGGAACCGAACGATGGTCTTGAGCATCCGAAACTGCTTGTCCATGGAGGCGTAGGTGTCCACCTCGTGAAAAGCGTTCTGGTGCAAAAAATCCTCTCGCAACGACTTCGCCGTCTCCAACACCATGCGCTCCTCTTTAGAGAGCGCGTCGATGCCCACCAACCTCACCACCTCGCGAAGCTGGTCCTCCTCCTCCAGAAGGCTCATCGCCTCGACTCTCAGTCCGCTCCATTCGTTGTCGAAGCGATCATTCCAGTATTCGTCCAGGGTCTCGGTATAGAGGGAATAGCTAGAAAGCCAGTTGATGGCCGGGAAATGGCGCTGGTAAGCCAGGTTTGCGTCCAACCCCCAGAAAACCTTCGTAACTCGAAGGGTGTTCTGGGTTACGGGCTCCGACAAGTCTCCACCAGGAGGGGAAACTGCGCCGATGACACTAATAGAACCTTCTCTGTCACCCTTGCCTTTGATGACGCAGCGCCCCGCTCGCTCATAAAAAGAGGCCAAGCGGGTTCCCAGGTAGGCAGGATATCCCTCTTCGCCGGGCATTTCCTCCAGACGACCGGACATCTCGCGCAGAGCCTCGGCCCAGCGGCTGGTGGAGTCGGCCATGAGCGCCACCGAGTACCCCATGTCACGATAGTACTCGGCTAAGGTGATGGCGGTGTAGATCGACGCCTCTCGGGCGGCCACGGGCATGTTCGACGTGTTCGCGATAAGGGTTGTGCGCTTCATCAATGGGTGACCAGACTGGGGGTCTTCCAGTTCGGGAAATTCCAGAAGCACGTCGGTCATTTCATTGCCTCGCTCGCCGCAGCCCACGTAGACCACGATCTGAGCCTGGGCCCATTTAGCGAACTGGTGCTGAATGACCGTCTTCCCCGACCCGAAAGGTCCAGGTACGCAGGCCGTTCCTCCCAGGGCGATGGGAAAGAAGGCATCGACAATCCTCTGCCCTGTGGACATGGGCACATTGGGGGGCAGACGACGGGCCACAGGACGCGGCGCACGTACCGGCCATCGCTGAAGCATTTTTACCTCGCGCAGCGTTCCTCTGTCCTCGATGACGGCCACAGTTTCTTCTACTGTGTGTTCACCGCCATGAACGCTTTTGACGGTCCCCTTGACGCCGTTGGGAACCATAATCCGATGCTCGACCACGATGGTTTCTTGGACCACGCCCAGGATGTCCCCTGCCTCTACCAGATCTCCCGGTTTGACCCGGGGCTGGAACTTCCACTTTTTCGCCCGGTCGAGGGCGGGGACGTTGATGCCTCTGGAGATGAAATGGCTCCCCGCCACTTTTTCGATGAGTTCCAAGGGGCGCTGGATTCCGTCGTAAAACTGTTCGATGATTCCAGGCCCTAACTCCACGGAAAGGGGTTCTCCGAGACAGATCACTGGTTCTCCAGGTTTGAGCCCAGAGGTCTCCTCATAGGCTTGGATGGAGGCCGTGTCCTCCTTGAGTTCGACGATCTCGCCGATTAGTCCGATCTCGCCGATATGCACCACGTCGTACATGCTCGCCCCCAGCATCCCCTTGGCGACCACCAGGGGGCCGGATATGCGTTCTATGACTCCTTGAATCTTTTTTTCAGTTCTGCTTTCATTGGGCACAATTATCGCCTCCAATTTAAGAAAAAGGCCCGACGCCGAATCGAACTACCAAACTATCGAGGTTTCTCGGCTCCGGCCCGCGCTATCTTTCCGCAAAAATATCCATGCCGACGGCTTTTTCGACGCTGTTGCGGATCGAGGCCAGCCCGGCTCCCGTGCTGCCCGTGATGCCGGGCAAGGGCAGCACGCTGGTGTCGTAAGAGTCGTTGATCTCCTCCACCTTCCGAGTGAAATCGACGAACAGGTCCTCCTGGATGAAAACGACGGCGTAACCCTGCCGGGCCAGGTCCTCTAAGACCTGCTCGAAACGCTCTCGCCTGTCCAGAACCACGGGTTTCACCCCCACGGCCTGAAACGGCAGCACCATCTCGTAGTCACCGATGGCCGCCATGGGCATTGCTCCTCCAAGGGAATTTTTATCGAGCATGGCTCAACAACCTCCTTGCGAATTCGCGATTCAGCCCGTTGGCGACGCAGACCAGGGCGATGCGGAGATTGCGCGCTTCCTCCTCCTTGCGCAGGAGGTACAAGATGACGTTTTCCGGCGTCGAGCCATATTTTGCTCCTTCCAGAACACGGATCAGGTAAGCGTCCAGGGCTTTGGAAAGCTCTGAGAGGGTCGCCTGAACGTCCGACCGATCCTGGGTGGTCTCCAGAGCGGCGCCGATGTTGGTATAAGACAGGCTCTTGCTCCAGGACTCCAGGGGTTCGCTCAACAGTTTCGCCACGTCGTTGGGACGAAGGGTGCCACCTTCGTGAAAAAAGGGAAGGGCCGCGCCTGCGTCATAGTTCATACGCTGAAGCCGCACGGCGTTCCGAAGGTTTTCCACGTCGATTTTGTGCGCCACCCAGCACGAGATTGCCGGTGTGTTCAGTTTTTTTCCCAGTTCCTCCGCCAGGGAGCCCATCGCCGCGAACAAGTGTTCGTCCAGAAGGATCTCCACCTGTTGTGGGTTTTTCGTCTGCTCCCATATCGACCAGCAACGCGGGATCATGTCTCCCAAGCCATAAGGCAGAAAGCCGTATTCCTCGCCCTCGATAGCCATGATCAGACTCTCCGTATTCACGGTTCCCAGCTTGGAGAGAAGATCGTAACGACGTTCACCGCCATCTCTCGCCTTGAAAAGGCTTTTCAGAATGACCTTGATGTTATTGAAGTCATAGGGCATCCGACAGATGTCCAGCAGCTCCCGATCAGGGATGAACTGCCTCAGCTCGTCGCAAGTGGCAATCAGCTCGTTGTCGATAATCCGGTCGAAGCCGCCGGCGTCCTGAGTCTCGGATGGATTGAGCCACTGGGCGTAGACGGTCTCTCCCAAGGACTTCAGCGCGTCTTCCAGAGTGGCGCTGTCGATGAGCCGGGAGAAAAACGACGCGTCCAGGAAGCGATTTTCCATGGCTCGCAGTCGCGCCACCGCGTACACGTAGCTCACGCTCACGGTTGCCACCCCCTTTTCATTGGGAGAACAGGCGCTGGACGACGTCTGGCTCGATCTCCGAACGAATAGCTTCCATCAACATGTCCCAGGAGCAATTGATGTCGATCTTTCCGTTCCTCAATACAAATCCGCCCGAAATCGGCAGGCGGTCACCGGAAAAAGACAGACGTGTAGAGTGCGAAGCATTGTAGCTATCGAGCCACGAACCGTCAATATTGCGCTCGTTTTGGCCGATAAAGAGGACTTCTTCACCAGTCACAACCGCTTTTTCCATCAAAGTATGAACAAAAGAAAGATATGCGTCGTGGGGCAGCTCCGTCAGTTTGCGCAACGCTCCCTCGAAAGCCTCGCCAATTAGGCGCTGTTTGATGCCCAGATCTACTTTGTTGGCGTCCAGTCCCGCCACAATCTGCCGGCGCTTGAGAATTTCCGGATCCTCTTTGGCGAAGCGGTTTTTGTAAGAAGACTGGATGGCTTTGACCTCATTGTCGGCCTCTTTGATAACGGCCGAGACGCGAGCATCATTCTCCGCCTCGATGGTTTTGATCTGGGCTTGAGCTTCCGCGTTTATTTTCGCTTTGATATCGGCCAGCGACATAAAGGTCACCCGCCTAGAGCGATATCCTCATAAGCATGATAATGCTTGTAAGGAGTGCGAGAACCGCGTAAGTTTCTACCATGGCCGGAAGAACAATAGCCTTCGCGAAGGCGTCCGGTTTTTTAGAGATCATTTGGATAGAGGAAGCCGAGGTCTTCCCCTGAGCGATAGCGGAGAGCCAACCTACGATGGCGATGGGTAGACAGGCCGCGAAGATCATCAATCCCTGAGTCCAGGTGAGGGGCACGGGTTGCCCGGCCAACAATCCCAGCTTGTTCAAAACCACGAAAGCGATAAGCAGCCCGTAGATTCCTTGAGTTCCAGGAAGAGCCTGAAGGGCCAGGCATTTGGCGAACTTGTCCGGGTCCTCGGTCATGACTCCAGCCGCGCTGTCTCCAGCGATGCCGATTCCGATGGCCGAGCCGATTCCCGATAGAGCCGCAGCAAAAGCCGCCCCGAACAGCGCAAAAGTAAGTCCTAACAGTTCCATAAGTTTATGCACTCCCTTCAACAATTTCACTTTAAAGATTTCAGGCTTTAAAGTTTTCAGAATTTTAAAGTTTTTAGAATTTTAAAGTTTTCAACTCTGCGGAAGGCCGTCGACGACCTCCACGTACTGTGTCGTGAATTGTAGCGGCTTGAAGACGGCGCCGCCACCCGAATAGAACTTGCTGAAGAATTCAACGTACTGGAGGCGCAAGGAATGGACAAACGCCCCCAACAGGTTGACCGCGATACCGAAAGCGTGCCCCCCCAGAACGATGCCCAAGGCCAGAGTCCAGCCGATAAAGGGAATCTCGGCCACCATCGTAGCCAAGAGGTTGATGATCGAGCCAATGACCGCCGACCCTAGACCCAAAGCCAGAAGGCGGCTGTAGCTCAAAATATCCCCCAGATAGGAGGTACAGCCATAGAGGGCGTAAAGCCCCGATCCGATTTTCAGGAAAATGTTCTTTTTCTCCCGTCCCGCGTACCAGAAGATGACACAGGCTCCCGCCACCGCCATGCACTGGCCCAAGAGGTAGATGATCCAGGGGACAGCCCCCGTAGCTCCGGTGCCCACCAAGACAAGGCCGACGACGAAAAAGATCCAGGAGATTTTGTCACCAATGGCATCCACGTAGTTGCCTTTTCGGAGCGCGTCGTAGGCAGCGATGCCCAAACCCAACATCAGGTGAACTATCCCCAAGAAAAGGGAGATGCCTAAGACCTTCATGGGGTCCGCCATGGGATCTATGACGAAAAAGAAGTTCTTGATGGGCCGTAGGAACGCCATAAAGGGAAATACGTCGATGAAATCGCCGAAAAAACTCCCCGTGATGGCGCCGTAGAGAAAGGTAAAAACAGCCCCAATGCTGAAAATGTGAATAAAGTCTTTCACACTGGCAGGAATTTTACGGTATTTCTTGAAAAGCATCCATAAAATTGCGGCTATGACCAGAGCATACCCGGCATCCCCCAAACACATCCCGAAAAAGAGGAAAAAGAACGGAGCCAGGAAAGGCGTTGGATCCAGTTCTCCGTAGATCGGCGGGGAATACAGGTTGGTCAGGGCGTCTGCCGGCCGAGTGAAGGGCTTGTTTTGCAAAAGCGCCGGAGGGTTGTCCTCCTCGGTGGGGTCGAAAACGACGAACGCCACGCTAGGCGCCACGGCCTCGACCTGTTTTTGCAAGATCGGTAGGGCCTCCGTCGGAACCCAAAAGCAAGTTCTCACCGTGCTGTCGGTGGTGTCACTAACGGCGAGGGCACGATAACGGTCGTGCAGGACACCCCAGTAATCGGAGGATTCCTGGATGATAGGTGTCCACGTGTCAGCCATTTGCGCCAGGTCTCGCAGAATTTCGGATTTTTGTCCTTCGCATTCGACAAGCTGTTGTTTAATTTTCTCGGATTCCTCGGCGGCGGTTCCCGTGATGGACACAGACAGATCGACGATGGTCATGCCGTCGCGCGCACAAAGCTCCAGAATCTCTTGTTCATACGCCCGCACGTAGAGCACGACAATCCACGCTTCTTTGTCCTTGGGGCTTTGGGGTAGAACACACAGTTCCGTTTCGCTGGCGTAAGCCGCCAGGCTCTCCTTCAAGACGTCCACCTGAGCAGACGCAAGCGTTCCCAGCACACCCTTCAAAGTGAGGGTACCTTCTCTCAAAACGGAGAGAGGATAGGGAAAACCTTTTATTTGGGAAAGTATTCCGGCGTTTGCTTGGAGTTGCGATATTTCGATGTGCAATTCATTCAGCTTCGCTTCCATTATTTTAATGGAAGAAGCCAATTTCTCCAAATCCGTTTTTTGTGCTATTTGTGCCAATTCGTTCAGCGATAAAACAGGCTTCTCTCCCAACAGGCGGTCGAGAGACGACATCTGATCCACATAATAACTTCCCAGTGCCCGAAGCAAGTATCGTGCGTGGGTCTCGTGTTCGTCGCATCTCGCCAACCGAGCATCAATCCCCGCCGGTCGGACGCTGGTCTCCTCCGAGGACTCAATGATCTGGCATACACCGCTACGTTGGATGATTCGCGCGATGTTTTCCTCAACGGACTTGTGATAGTAAAGTTCCGCTTTCTTGAGCTTAACCACGCCCATATTGCACCATCACCTCTTCCGTTATCCAGCTCGCCACGCTCACGACCTTTTCGCGGTGCTTCGCGTAAAAAGCCTTGGCTGCCGTTTCTCGTTCGGATACAATGATTCGAGCCTTTGCCTCGGCCGTGCGTTCCGCCAGTTGAATTTTTTCGCGGAACTGTCTAACAGCCAACTGTTTCGCTTCTTTGACGGTATTTTCCGCGTCCGCCACGGCTTTGTTCAATTTCTTGACCGCGTTGGATCTGGCGTCTTGCACGCCTTTCGCCGCTTTTTCCTCCGTCGCCTTGATCTCGTCGATAAGGTTTGTCGCCATGTTCGAGTCCACCTCCTTTCGCCGGCACGTTCAAAAAACGTGATTTTGGGATACTTATTATTATCTCAATTATGATTAATAAAAGCAAGACCGCGCGACTTACCCAAAACCGCAGGTTGGATTAATGGTGGTGGCATGAGCGGCAGGAGAAGCAAAAATTTCGACTTTTGGAAGGTTATATGTGGTTTCTAAATAAATTATCATACATTAATATTCATATTTAGGAAACTATTATAAAATGTTGCAATATATTATGGTAAATTATATACAATGTATTAAGCGGCGTAAGTAACAGAGCTGTGTGTTTCGACAATAGAGAGGTGGGTAGATGAAGGCAGAATTTAGAATTGACTCTAGAGTATGATAATAGAGTATGATAAATAGTTCATATGCGTTCCGATATTGGATTGTCATGTTGAATTGCTATGACAGAATGCCCTGGATCAAAGCTCAGGGGGGCGGATTTTCGCCCCCCTTGTGAGTCTTTTGATCTTTAGCGCAGCAGGCTCAGAACGTTCTGCGGCAGGGAATTAGACTGAGCCAGCATACTGGTTCCGGCCTGGAGCATGATTTGAAGTTTGGTGAAGTTCATCATCTCTTTCGTCATGTCCGTATCCCTAATCCGGCTCTTCGCCGCCGTCAGGTTCTCGCCCCGCCACGGTCAGGTTGGTGATGGTGTGCTCTAGGCAGTTCTGCTACGCGCCAATTCTTTCCCTCTGCATGAAAACTTTGTCGATGGCGTTGTCAATGATGGTGATAGATTGGGTCGCCGAGTCACGGTCGGTGACGCACACTGAGTTTAGCCCTAGGGCCTCCGAGCGCATGTCACCGATGTTGACGCTCATATCCTTGCCCTCGTTGGCTCCGATCTGGAACACCGTCGTGTTGTCCGCGAGGTGCAAGATGGTCTGCTCAGATTCCTCGTCCTTGGAGAGCACGAAGGACTTTGTGGGCTCGTCCCATTCCGCCTTCACGTTAGCCATGGGATCAAAGATTACGTCCACGTTTTCGTTGACCACGCCGATGAGCTCGTTAGCCGTGATCTTGACGTTGCTGGCAATGGAAATGGATTTGCCGTCGTGAACGTCCCAGACGCTGGTGGAAAAGCTGTTTTCCTCGGCTGCCTGGAGTTGGTTCAGGGAGAGCTTGTTGATGAGTTCTTCGTCACCGGCGAAACTGATTTTGCCGTTATCTCCCGCGACGGCAAAACGGATGACAAACGTTCCCCCCAGAGCCTCCGACGTTTCCTCTTGCGCATCATTTTGCGCATCATTGATGAAGGTGACGAAGCGATTGGCGGCGGGGTCTCTGTCACTGCCGCCATCATTATCATATATAGAAAGAAAGGATTACTGTCCCAACTGCTGGGCAATGGCGCTATTCAGTTTCGTGGCCGCGTCGTTCAGGGTGTCGGTGACATAGAGCACTACAGTTGCCACGCTTAGGAACTCTAAAACTGATTTCATGCCCTCCAGCCGCGACATCGGAAAAGTCAAATCCCGCATCCACCAGCGCTTTTGCCAGAAGATCAGACCCGCCGTCGTCGTCGTTTTTAACTGTGACTTTCCCGTTCAGGTTGACCCCTTCGAGCTTAAACTCGGCTTTAGTACCGGTCGCGTCACCTGTAGTGTTCAGGGTGATTACCAGCTTATTCGAAGTATCACTCACGGTAAGGTCGAAGTTGGCTCCAATAGAATCTTGGATGTAGAAACCTTCTTTCGCGAGAGTGTCCTGTCTGGAGAGTAGCGCTCCTGTTGTGGCATCGAATTCAAGAGTCATTGTCGGTGGAGTTATGTCCACTAAAGTTTCCCCACCTAAAGTGACGGTAAGTTTGCCGCTACCCGCACCTGTAACGGCCACGGTAGCCCAGCCACATTCACTATATTTGTCCTGTTTCCATCCCTCACAGGAATCTCAAAAACCACACTCCGCTCTCCGTATAAAGCCTTGGTATCACGTTTCCATCCCTCATAGGAATCTCAAAAACGGATTCGCTTTTCCATGCGGCGCAAGAGCACACTGTGTTTCCATCCCTCATAGGAATCTCAAAAACTAAAACCCGCTTCTGAGCTGCTCGACATCAACTGAAGTTTCCATCCCTCATAGGAATCTCAAAAACTAAATCGGCTGGGCTTCTCGCGTGCACACAACTCCAGTTTCCATCCCTCATAGGAATCTCAAAAACTGTTGCTACAGATATAGAAGCCGAAGCGTCTAAGCGGTTTCCATCCCTCATAGGAATCTCAAAAACCTGTCGCGGCTGCGGCTTCTGATACGGTTTTACTCCGTTTCCATCCCTCATAGGAATCTCAAAAACTTTTTGGACTCCCACAAATCGAGCCAGAAATTCCAGTTTCCATCCCTCATAGGAATCTCAAAAACTGTCGCGTCTACAAGCTCCGTTACCTCCTCGACAAGTTTCCATCCCTCATAGGAATCTCAAAAACTTTCTACCGACCTCTACGGCCCGGTCGATTTCGGTTGTTTCCATCCCTCATAGGAATCTCAAAAACGAACGCAGCTAGGAAAAACAGAAGCGATTTTATGTAGTTTCCATCCCTCATAGGAATCTCAAAAACGGGATCGGGTCACTTCCACCGATCGCACAAACCCGGTTTCCATCCCTCATAGGAATCTCAAAAACCTGTCGCGGCTGCGGCTTCTGATACGGTTTTACTCCGTTTCCATCCCTCATAGGAATCTCAAAAACTACCTGCCGCTGTCTGAAGCTGGAGCTGTGCAGAAGTTTCCATCCCTCATAGGAATCTCAAAAACGAAAAGGGGTGAATTTCCAGAAATCCACCCATAACGTTTCCATCCCTCATAGGAATCTCAAAAACCACCGAAGTCGAAGAGGGTTTTAAGCCTGATGTCGTTTCCATCCCTCATAGGAATCTCAAAAACCGAGGGCGGAATCGACGGGCTCCCAGGCATAGCCTGGTTTCCATCCCTCATAGGAATCTCAAAAACGATTTCAACGAAATCCGTGAGCATCTTTCTTTGATGTTTCCATCCCTCATAGGAATCTCAAAAACCCGTCGCATATTGACTATCACTAAACTCTTCATTTTCTCATTTATCATCATTCTCAAAACAAAGATATTATAAAAACACAATATTCTCTTGTCAAGACGCGAGATTAGCAGGCTTTCACG
>JAIRYN010000072.1 GCA_031267575.1 Synergistaceae bacterium
TACAACCGTAAGCCCGGATATACGCAAATGGCAGACAAATACGCCGCGAGGGAGTGGATTTGTCGTGAATTGAGTGAGAGAGGTTACGAATATCCCGACAGTTTTTTACCTGCGGTGTATGGTAAATGGGACTGTTTCGACGCAATCGATTTTTCGAATTTACCCGATTCTTTTGTGCTCAAGACCAATCACGACAGCGGAACAGTCGTACTTGTTCCCGATAAATCGAAATTCGACGCCAAAGCCGCCAGAAAGAAACTCGCAAAAAGTTTGGCGAAGAATTATTACACACGCGGGAGGGAGTATGTATACAGAGATATAAAGCCCTGCATCTTCGCTGAAGAATACTTGGGTTATAACATCAACGATTATAAATTTTTCTGCTTCAATGGAAAGGTTCGCATCCTATATGTTACGTTTGATCGATCTATTGAACTCAAGATTAATGTTTACACACCGGACTGGAATTTTGTTCCGTTACAGATAGAATACCCTAATGACCCGAATCATATCATTCTCCGACCCGAAGTTTTGACCGAGATGATAAAAATCGCCGAAATCCTGTCTCAGGGAGTGCCGTTTTTGCGTGTGGATTTATACAACATTCTTGACAAAATTTATATTGGTGAGCTGACATTCTATCCCACAGGTGGCTACATTTTATTTTACCCCGATTCATACAATGAAATATTCGGAGAGTGGATTAAATTACCAGACACGAAAACATTTTAATAAACGTTCAAGCTCAAACAGCGCAAGAAAGGCGACAAGGTGATATCTTGCCTGATCGTAGGCTGCGGCAACTGCCGTTATTATGTCGAGAGCGACGAAAACTTAAAGCAGTGCTACCGTGTTCGCACGGGAGACCAACAGCAGATCGAATGGAAACCCTGTTCCAGTGCAGATAATAACAGCAGCTAATAACAAAGGAGGATTTTTTTCCCGAATGGAACAGGTCAAGCAGAAGTTAAAGGATACGATTGCCGCTCGCAAAGACGAAATCGTCGCGCTGGCTCGGGACCTGATTCGCTTTCCCTCTACCAAAGGCAACGAGGCGGACGCACAGTGTTTTTACGCGGATAAACTTCGAGATTTGGGCGCGGAAGTGGAAATTTTTGAGCCGGACATAGAAAAGATGAGAAAGCACCCGGCTTTTGTATCGGAAAGGGAAACGTTCGCCGGAAGCCCCGTGGTGGCGGGCGTCTTGAAGGGAACTAAAAGCGGCAAAAGCGGAAGATCGCTCATTTTGTGTGGTCATATGGATGTTGTGGATCCCGGCTTGGGGCAGTGGACGCATAGCCCCTGGGACCCCGTTGCGCAAGACGGCAAACTGTACGGTCGCGGGGCGGTGGACATGAAAGGAGGCACGGCCGCGCACTATACAGCGGTGAAGGTTATCAGAGAAATGGGTATCCAGCTTGAGGGCAACGTCACAATCTTGAGCACCATCGACGAGGAATGCGGCTCTACTGGCGTGCTCTCGTTGATCGACCGAGGATACAGGGCCGATGCCGCCATCTGCACCGAACCCGTGAGCTTGAAAGTGACCGTAGCCACCACCGGTAGCACGTGGTTCAAAATCAAGGTGTTCGGCAAATCGGCTCACGGCGGCGTCGCCTATACCGGCGTCAACGCCTTGTATAAGGCAATCCCCATCATCGAGCGCGTCCGGAGCCTGGAGGAGGAACGGAGACTCCGTCTTTTTGGCGCCGTTCCCATCTATAACGGGTCGCCCGTTCCCTTTTGCGCCGGAGTCAACAAGATCGAGGGCGGCACATGGCCAGCTATTGTTCCAGCGGAAGTGACTCTGGAGGGACGGGTGGGCCTATCGCCTTTCGAGAAACTGGAAGACGTCCAGACGGAATTGGAGGAGGCCATTTATTCCGTGGCCAAGGCGGATCCCTGGTTGCGGGACCACATGCCTGAGATCAGCTACTACAAAAGCCGTTGGAACAGCGGCTGCGTGCCGGAGGATCACGCTTTCGTCGATACGTTGCGGGAGGCCTGCAAACAAGTACGTGGAACGTCAGTGGAGGTCGCGGGCATGTTCGCGTGTTCGGACTCGGGGACTCTAATTCAGTTCGGCGGCACTCCAACCGTCGATTTCGGCCCCGGCCCGCAGAACATGGCACACCAAACGGACGAGTACGTCGATATAGAGGATTTAGTGACGACGTGTCAGGTTATAGCCGTCACTCTTTTGGACTGGTGTGCCTATCAAGAATAAGAATATGCACAAGAATAAGAATATGAATAAAAATATGAATAAGAATATGCGGCATGATATATATGTATCTTAAATTTTAAGGGAGACAGATCGTTATGAAAAAAGTTCTTGTTCTGATGTTTGTGGTCCTGGCGTGCGCGTTGCCGACGAGTTCGGTTGCTTTCGCCGCTCCAAGCGTTTTCGAGGTCAAAATTTCCCACATTGTGCCTGAGATAGATGTCATTCACACGGCATATCTGGAGCTGAAGGACTATCTTGAAAAAGAAAGCGCCGGGCGCTTCAAAGTCACAATCTATCCCAACCGTCAGCTTTCCAATTCCAACGCCGAAGACGCGGAAAAGATCATGGCCAACATCGTGCAGGTCGCCGCGGCACCGACGGCCGTCCTGGCGGGTTCCGGCAACATTCCTGACTTTAAGATCTTCGACTATCCCTATCTTTTCCAGAGCAGTGAGGAATTGTACTACGCGCTGGACAATGGCCTCGGTAAATTCCTGTCGGACAAACTGGCGGTTAAAGCAGGCATCCGCATCATGTCCTCGGTCAACGGCGGCTGGTGCCCCATCAGCTTGAAGGCGGAGCCACTGGACAGCCCGGCCGACCTCAAGGGTAAAAAGATCCGGATTCTCAATTCCGACATGTATATGGAGATCATGAAAGCCTTCGGCGCGGTCGGTACCCCCATTGCTTATGGCGAGACCTACACCGCCATGCAGCAGGGCACGGTGGACGGAGTTACTACCAACTTCCCCAACTGGCTCACGGAGAGATACTACGAGGTCCAGAAGGTCATCGGCATGATAAATCCCTTCGCCATCGTCCATATGACTATGGTCAGTGATATTTTCTATAGCTCTCTACCGGAAGATCTGAAGATGATTTTTGACGCGGGTATGGCCCAGTACGACGCGAGAATGCGCGAACTCAGGGCTCAGGAATCCATCGATACCATGGAGAAGCTGAAATCTCTCATGACGGTCAGAGAATACTCTCCAGAGGAGTTGCAGGCTTTCAAGGACGCATCCGCTTACATTCTGACGGAGAAGGTGGATTTAGCCAGCAAGGAGGTTATGGAGTACGCTCAGAAATTGCTTGCCGACTACAGGGCCCAGCGGAAATAGTTCAAGAGTTCCTAGCTGTTCATGTCCTTTCTACTCAATTCCCGTCTGAGCGGTTAAGTGCCTAGCAAAGTTTATGGAAAGAAGTGAGGGAGCGTGAAAGAAACGGCCACTACCAGCGTTAATAGCACCGCAGGCGGCCTCAAATGGGGAGAACGTTTTTTGAGAAGCGTTGTTGACGTGAATGCTTGGTACAACAGAATAGAAGAGTACATAGGCATTTTTTTCCTGTTTGTGATGCTTTTTCTGATGACCTATCAAGTCGTCGCGCGTTTCGTGTTTTCCACGGGCAACACCTGGAGCGAGGAACTATCCCGTTACACCTACATCTGGTTTACACTAATCACCGTGAGCCTTGCGTTGCTACACAACGCCCACATCAAGATCGAAGCGGTTATGGCAGTCTTCCCGAAGAAGTGGCGTCCCAAATTCGTGGGGCTGGGGATGATCATATTGATTTGCTACTGTGTTCTCATTGTGGCGTTCGGCATAACCATGTTGAAACGCAATATTAAAATGGGCAACGTCTCTTTGGGTTTACAGCTCCCCATGTACATCGTGTATTCTATCGTGCCCATCAGCCACGCCCTCATCATCATCCGTTGCGTACAACGCATGATCGCGCTTTTCTACTTGGGCGACGACATCAAAGAAGTGGACGAGGCGGACGAAGCCATCAAAGCGACGCGGAAAAACATCGAACAAGATACCCTTCACCAGACGGACAGCTCCGTCGATAAATCTCTTCAATAAATCAATCTCTCCAATAAATCAATCTCTCCAATAAATCTCATCAATAAATAAATCTCTTCAATAAATCTTCAACGAATCAGGAGGTCATGTCTTATGCTAGTCTCGGCTCTGTTTGTCATCGCGCTGTTTTTCAATATTCCCATCGCTATGTCGCTGGGTGTCGCGTCGGTAGGATATGCTCTGATCTGCATGCTGCAAACGGGAAACAGCGCCATCATGGATCTTGTCGTGCAATCTTTCGCGAGCGCGTTGGATTTCACGTCTCTTCTCGCCTTGCCGTTTTTCATCCTGGCGGGCGACATCATGATGGTAGGGGGCATATCCCGCCGGCTCGTTGCGTTTTGCATGAGGTGGCTGCGCAAACTTCCTGGAGCGCTAGGCGTCGTCACGGTGATCGCCTGCGCGATTTTCGCCGCGATTTCCGGTTCCGGCCCCGCTACAGCCGCCGCGATCGGGGGCATTATGCTCCCCGCTATGGCGAAAGACGGCTATAATAAAGGTTTTTCAGCATCTATCGTTGCTGCAGCGGGGGCCTTGGGGCCCGTCATTCCACCCAGCCTGTGCTTCATCATGTACGGCGTCGTGGCGCAGCAATCCATCACGTCTCTTTTCATGTCGGGTGTCATCCCCGGCCTTTTGATGGCTCTCGTGCTTTGTATTTATGTCGTCTTTTGCGCCAAAAGGTACAATTTCGGCGGCAAGTTCGACTGGAAAGTGGAGGAATCCAAAGGCTGGCGCGACAGCCCCTTTTGGGCACTCATGGTGCCCGTGGTTATCTTGGGCGGAATCTACGGCGGCATCTTCACGCCCACGGAAGCAGCCATCGTTGCTGTGGACTATGGACTCATCGTCAGCATTTTCATCTATCGGGAGATCAAGATCAAGGACTTGTTCAAAATATTCAAGCCCACCTGCATCACCATCGGCTCCATTTCCATTATCGCGTGCGGCTCCGCCGCGTTTGGCCGTCTTCTCACCATTGAGCAGATCCCCACGACGATAGCCAGCTACATTTTATCCCTGTCCTCCAATAAATACGTTATCCTTCTGCTCATCAATATCTTCCTCTTGCTGGTGGGGTGCGTTATGGAGACCCTGGCCGCTATCATCATCCTCACCCCGCTTCTTCTGTCGGTGGTGACACCCCTGGGCGTGGATCCGGTTCACTTCGGTTGTGTCATGGTCGTCAACCTCGTCATCGGCATGTGCACTCCGCCTGTAGGGGTGAACCTTTTCGTGGCCGTGCGCATCGGCGATGTCACATTGGGAGAGATGAAAAATTGGCTGGTGACATCTTTGCTTGCGCTTGTCGCCGTATTGATGCTCGTCACTTACCTTCCAGAGACGGCGCTCTTTCTGCCACGGCTATTACTCAAATAACTGAAATAAAATATCCTTGAACTGAAATAAAATATCCTTGCTATTCCTCGCTATTCCTCCAAGCCTCACGAGCGATGCGAGTGACCTTCGCCGCTGCCGAAACGCCGCTCCGGCAACAGCATCTATATTCTACATTGCCTCCCAAAAAAGACTTCCCAAAAAAGACTTCAAAAAGAGACTTTAAAAAAAGACTTTAAAATGGTAATTTGTGGATAATTGTAGATAAAATTTATTAACTTCAATTCATTCCTTGACATAAAAACAACTATGGTTTATTATTTCCAAGCGCTATAAAGAGCTCGTTTTAAAAGAGCGCCAATTGGGAGGTCAGTATATATAATTTCTACAAGGTGATTGCTGATCGACTCTGGAGTCTGTCGGAATATTTCTTCGAGCTTTGCGAGGTTCAGCTTTTTCTTTGGCTTTATAGCCAAAAAAATACTATGTGAAACGTATCTACTCGTTATGCGTAGATATTAGTACGTTGAAATGAAAGGATCGGGATGTATTGATGGCTAATGTTAAGTGCCCTGTGTGCGACGCGGATGTGACCGTGGCCAACGCGGTCATGGGAGAGCTTCTGACCTGTGCTGACTGTGGAGTGGAACTTGAAGTGACGTCGCTTTCTCCCCTAACCTTGGAAGAAGCTCCCGAAGTGCAGGAAGATTGGGGCGAATAGATGGGCGCGGGAACGCTTCATATCTTTTACTCCCGTTTGCGCGTGGAAGAAAAAGCCCTTCTCAAAGCCGCTGAATCCTTAGGGACTGAGTTCCTGGAGGCCAGTGTGGATTTTCGCGACGTGGGTGACCTCGTATGGCCCGATGATTTTGAAAACGTGGCGCCCCACGACGTCGTTCTTTGTCGTTGTGTTTCGCAGACCCAGAATGTGGCTTTGACCCAACTGTTGGAGAGCCGGGGCGTTCGGGTCATCAACCCGTCGAGGGCATTGCTCTTGTGCGGAGACAAGATCGCCACGGCTGCCCTGCTGGACAAGGACAACATTCCTCAGCCCGCTTGGCGTGTGGCGACGTTCTCGGAAGGCGCGGTGAAGGCTGCGGAATCCCTGGGTTACCCGGTGGTGTTCAAGCCCGCCGTGGGTAGTTGGGGACGCCTTTTAGCAAAAATTTCCGACCGAGAGGCCTGCGAGGCGATTGTCGAGCACAAGGCCCACATGGGACCGGCTCACTCCGTCTTTTTCATCCAGGAATATGTGGAGAAGAGAGGGTTCGACCTGCGAGCCGTGATGATTGGTGGCAAGACCGTCACACTGATGAAACGCTCCAGCGAACACTGGATCACGAATACCGCCCGAGGCGCCAAACCTGAACTCTATCCCATGAACGAAGAGCTGGAGAATCTCCTAAACCGGACGGCAAAGGCCATCGGCGGAGATTTTTTGGCTGTGGACGTCTTTAAATTAGAAAACGCGAAAATGGAAAACACCTGGGTGATCAACGAGGTCAATGGTCAGCCGGAGTTTCATGGCTCCGTTGCTGCCACGGGGATAGACGTGGGAAAGCTGATGGTGGAATACGCGGTGAAATTGCTCGACTCTAGGAAACAAGAACCAGGGGGAGATGCTACGTCATGCTGAAAGCATTGGTTTGGGGCGCGAACGGGATGGCCGGAGGCGAGGTCTTACGGCTTCTAGCGGGGCACCCTCGCATGGAACTGGCCGCTGCCGTTTCCCGCAGCAAGGCCACCCAACCGATTTGGACAATACACCCTCATCTGAGGGCGGACTTTCCGGAGATGACCTTCGTCACCCCCGATGAGGCGCTGTCGATAGAGGCGGATGTCGCTTTTCTGGCCCTCCCCCACAAAGCCTCCTGGAGTACCATTAAGGAATGTCGCGGGCGAGGCTTAAAAGTGGCGGACCTCTCCGCCGACGTTCGATTGAAAGATATGGAAATGTACAAGGAATGGTACGGACAGGAACATCCTGCACCAGAACTAATGAAAGAAGCGGTATATGGCCTGCCTGAGCTGCACCGGGAAGAGTTGAGGGGCACGTCGCTATCTAGTGGGGTGGGATGTAACGCTACCTGTGCGATTCTCGGCTTGGCTCCTTTGACCAAGGCGGGCTTAGTGGCCGAAGTACGTATGGAACTTCGGGTAGGCTCCTCCGAGGCGGGGGCAGCCCCGTCCCAGGGAGGGCACCATCCTTACCGCGATCGAACGCTGCGGGTGTACGAGCCTTTCCGCCATCGGCACTTGGCCGAGGTCGTACAAGAATGCGGCCTTGCCACGTCGGCCTTTACCATGACTATGACCGCCGCTCCCGTCGTGCGTGGTGTCCAGATGTTGGCCCAGGTACATCTGTCCCGGAAGGTGAAAGAGCCGGAACTATGGAAGGCCTACCGCGCTGGAATAGGGACACAACCTTTCTGGTCCCTCTCTCCCGCCCGTCCTCCCCATTTGCGTCTGCCCGACCCACGGCTCGTCCTGGGTAGCAACCGCGCGCTGGTGGGTTTTTCTCTCCACGAGGACGGCGAGCGTTTATTGGTGGTCTCCGCTATCGACAACTTGATGAAAGGCGCGGCCGGAACGGCCGTTCAATGTGCTAACCTGATGTTGGGTCTGGAAGAGACGGCGGGATTAACCATGAAACCCGTGTATCCCGCTTGACAAGAAACCCGCGTATCCCGCTTGATTGGATTTTATCTGTTTCCAAGACGTTCAAGTTCCAAGACGTTCAAGAATTCGTTCATACTCTAGATCGTCCACCTGTTTCCTAAGCCATTCCACTAGCTCGCCCTGGGATTCGTAGGTGTATCTCTCCAGCTCCGATAATATTCTCTCCATGCCCGCCAAGTCATAATGGGCGCAGTGTTGGCGCAATTCCATCAAAAGCGACGCATCGGGCGCGCTTCTCCTCTCGATGCTCTCTATTTCGTCTTCACTCGACATTTCACACAAGAAACGGAGATCCGAAAACAGTGACTCTATCTCTCGCAATAAATCGCCGTTCTTTGCCTTTACTGTCGCGATATCCCCGTTTTTCGCCGCTAACTCGAGTGCCTCGGCCATCTTGCCGATTTTCTCGGCGCAAATTCCATAGCTCGATCCCTTCAGACCATGCACCGCGATCACGTAATCCGGTAGGGTTTCTTCGTCGACCTGGCGCAGCTTATCCAGCAGTTCGGGAGTATAGAGCGCGTAGGAACGCAGAATCTCCTTATAGGCATTCTCACCGCCGAAACGCAAACAGCCCGCCGCCGCGTTCAGGCCCTCAATACTCAGGCCCTCGATCCAAAGATCGGCTTCGGCTCTCGTCTTTGGTTCTTGCGCTTTTTGCGCCTCCTGCGCCTCTTGGTCTCGCTTGTCGCGAATCCACTCGTTCAGCAAGGCGTCCAGAAGCATTACGTCAATGGGTTTGGGAAGATACGCTTGAAATCCGCTTTTCAAAAACATAGCCTCGTTTCCAACGGTCGCATTAGCCGTCAAAGCGATAATTGGCACCGTTTTCGCGTATTCGGTGCCGATTTCCTCCCGGATGACGCGCACTACCTCAGTTCCGTCCATCCCAGGCATCATGTGATCCATGAAAATCACGTCATATCTATTTTTGCCCTCTTGGACAAGCTCTATTGCCTGCCTGCCGTCGGTCGCGCAATGGATCGTCAAACCGTAAGGCGCCATAAGCCCCTTCGCGACGTCTAAATTGGTAACCACGTCGTCCACTAACAATACCTTGCCATAAGGCATGGGGGTGCGCACCAGTTCTTTCAACCCACGATGTTCTATCAGACGGAAGGTTTTCAGATTTAGAGCCGTCTCCTGACCGATCGGAGTGAAATCGACAATTCCTTGACAGATCCTGACCGTAAAACGGCTTCCTTTCCCATACTCGCTCTCCACCTCCACCAAGCCACCCATCATGTCAACGAGATTCTTGCAGATGGAGAGCCCCAGGCCGGTCCCCTCGATTTTGTGGTGCGCCTTGGTGTTCAACTGATTGTATTCCAAAAAAAGCTTCCCGATATCCTCTTTTTTGATGCCGATGCCCGTATCCGTCACCGAAAACGAGAAGAAGGCGTCGTTTTCTCTCCGTTCCCAAGAGATATCCAGCGTCACTTTCCCTTTTTGGGTGTACTTGAAGGCGTTGGAGAGAATGTTGTTGAGGATTTGCTTCACTCTCAGTTCGTCGCCGTACAACCGGGTCGGGATAGTGTCGTCCACATGGGGTTCAAATGTAACGGGCTTGGATGCGAGACGGACGATATTCAGGTGAAGCGTGTCGCTGATCATGTTCGCGAAGTCGTATTCGGCTGGGATGATTTCAAATTTCCCGGATTCGATCTTCGATATGTCCAGAATGTCATTGATGATGTTAAGCAGCGTGCCGCTGGACCGGTATATTTTCTCTAAGTTTTCATGGGTCTCCTGCGGCAGGGTGTTACGCAGTTCTATCGAGCTCAGGCCAATCACCGCGTTGAGGGGCGTGCGGATCTCGTGGCTGATGTTGGCGAGAAAGACGCTTTTTGCTTGCAGCGCGGCCTCGGCGTGTTGGGCCATTTGGAGGTCCGTCAGATCGTGAAACATGATCACGCACCCCAGCGTCGCGCCATCGGTATCAAATATGGGCGAAAAACGGACAGTGTAGCTACGGAGGACATCCTCCTGGTGAAAATCGATGACTTTATCCAAGGAGATGCTTTTTTTATCTCTCATAGCCTCCGCGAAGATTTTTCTCAGTTGCTCGATCTCCTCGGCGTTTAAAAGATTTTCCATAACCTGAGAAAACGTTCCGCTCCCGGCCTTTTTAGGCTTATCACCCCACGAGCGGCATAAAAAAACATCGGAACAATCAATGAGGTTTTCGTCTGTATCGAGGATGAGAATGGCGTCCGGGGTATTTTTCATGAGCAAGTTGAGGAAGATCTCCTGTTTGGTTTTTTCCGAGGAGAGCCTTGTGATGTTCTTGGCGAATACGTAAGAAGCCCCCATAGCCAGGAGTAGAAAGACCACCGCCGAGCCCGTGACGCGGCGCACAGCTGTCCAGATGGTGTATTCAAGAAAGTGAGTGGATACCCCCGCCGCCAAAATTCCCACTCTCTTTTCATTGAATATGAATGGCTTGTAGAGGGTGCGGAGCCTATTTCCATTTTCCAGTGTCAACGTTCCGTAGTACGACTCACCTTTGTTCAACACGGCCTCCACCACGGCGGGAGTGGTTTTCGTTCCGACGATACGTTGCCCATTCTTTCTGAGGGTCGTGTTGATCCTTTGATCGCCATAAAAAAACGTCACCTCGGCCCGATAGATATCGGCAAGGTAGTCTATAAAAGCCGCATTTTCGGCATTGATCCCGGCTACCAACGAACCTATAATTTTATCGCCCTTCATGATCGGCATTCCATAAAAGAATCCGAGCTCTATCGTGGTCCCTTTTTCGATGACCTGAGCTTCTTGGCCGCGCAGGGTTGGCTGGACGTATCCTTTGTTCGAAATGTTGTCGCCAATGAGGTTCGGCGTGTGGGGGCGGCAGAGGACCACGCCTCTCGCGTCCGTGAGAGTGAGGGTGTCGAATCCGGACAACCTCAAATACATCCTCATTCGTTTGTCCAGTTCTTGAAGGTCATTTTGCTCGATGAGTTCGGTCATCTCTTCCATGTCAATCAAGGTCTGACCGAAAATCCTCGTTCTCATGTTGTCGAACGTCATGTTCAATTCTCCGCCCAAGGCGGACGTAGTGGCGGAAAGCGTGAAATCCATCTCGTCACGCATCGCCTCAATGAACACAAAACTGCTGATCATCGAAGCCACCGTGACTCCAGCCAACATCAAGATGAAAGTCACCAGGAAAACTCTGCCGCCTATCTTTAATTTGGTCAATTTTTTCCCCTCGTCAGACAAAAATTCGTGCGGCGTTCGAGTATCCGCCGGCACGCCAGATCACCTCGCTGTTTCCCGAAGCGTCCAGTATTCGTTTGGTATGATAAACCCGCTGCCGCGGTAAAATCATGGCAAGCAAGAGATTTTTGCGCCTCTCTCCGAGTTCAGACTCGCTTGAGCCGCTTCGTTGAATTGTTCATGAATGGATTGAAACGCTTCGACAACCCACGGATCAAATTGCATTCCCATGCTGGCGTAGATAATGCGGCACGCGTCCTCATGAGTCATTGCTTTTTTATAGATTCGAGTGTCCACCAGAGCATCATAAACATCCGCTACCGACATGATTCTGGCGCAAAGGGGAATTTCTTCTCCTTTCAGACCCTGCGGATAGCCCGTCCCATCGTATCTTTCATGATGACTCTCAGCTATCATGATCGCGTATTGGAGATAATGTTGCGTCGGTGTGCGCTGGTACATGTTGCGGAGTATGTCGGCCCCGATCTTTGTGTGCTGTTTCATCAACATGAACTCTTCGTCATTCAACATCGTTGGTTTTAGGAGGATGACGTCGCTGACGCCGATTTTCCCCACGTCATGAAGCGGGGTGGCGCGTACAATCATCTCCAGAGCTTTATCCGTGAGCTCATCCGCAAACACGCCTCTTTTCTGGAGTTCTCGACCCAGCAGTTCGACGTAGCGACTGGTGCGCACCACGTGCCCTCCCGTATTCCCGTCTCTCCACTCGATCAAATCGGAAAAAGACATCACGAGACCGTCTTCGAGGGTTTTCACTGTGTTTTCAAGATCACGACTATACCCGGCAATCTGTAAGTGAAGTTTTATTCTGTGAAGCAAAATGCTCTTTTCGATGGGTTTTGTCACAAAGTCCACGGCCCCAGATTTAAGCGCGTTTATCTCTGTCGTCGTGTCGTGATTGGCCGTCAAAAAAATAACGGGAATGTTACACATGATGATGTTCTCTTTGATCTTCTCGATGGTTTGGAATCCGTCCATCTCCGGCATTTGAATGTCTAATAGGATCAGATCGGGCATCTCGCTCGAACAGATTTGCAGCGCCTGCGCGCCCGATTTGGCAAGCGTTACTTTATAACTATCGCAAAGCTGCATATTGATCTGTTTCAAATTAGATAGATTATCGTCCACCACTAAGATTTGTTTCACAATTCAGTCCCCCCGAAAGCAAGAACGGTATGGATTCATAAGCGTCATAGTTTTTAGTATGAACCCTAATTTGACGCAAAACTATTTCATAATCTTTTCACACTCGCGCTACAACCCAACTACAATCCAATGTCAATAATCTAGTCTATTAGCAGCGAAAAAACATTGCCGTATAATGAGCGATATCGTCAGGTTGCTGAATCCACATAATCGCCATTTTCCGATATATTGCTCTTGACCTCTTGTACGCGAACTCCCAGCACGCTCAATATAACACTCGGTACGCATTACGTCTATCTCAAATCTATATTTTTATATTAAAATTTTATATAAAACTTGTAAATATAAGATATTATATTATATAAAATATGCGCAATATATTTTATTAGCAATTATTATTGACTTATAAAATATAAATTATCTCTATTTTTATATCCAGAGAGTTCCTTAATGAATTATTAAATTAAGTATTAAATGAGTATTACACATATAATACATATATACCTCAAATTTTCTTCATGATAGTCAATGGCAGTGGAACTTGCGCGACGACAGGGAGAGAGGGAGAGAGGTGGATCTAGTTTTAGTTAACGAAGCGGAAGACGAAACGGAATTGGAACACGTGAGCATAAAAATTTAAAGGTAAACGTACAAGGACCTTGACATACTCCCACGACTAAAGTCATGGGATTCTAAGATCGACAAAGACAGCCGACTGAAACCGGTCTTACGTCTTCTCCTTTAAGAGTAGATGCTCCCACTCTTAAGAGTGGATGCCCCCACTCTGAGAATATTTACAGCCGCATTGATATCCCGATTGATATCCCGATTGATATCCCAGTCGTGTTCCGCCTCGCATCTCGGACACGTCCATCCACCCAGCACTTTTCATTTTCCATACTTTTCATTTTCCATCAGAAGGATAAGCTCCTCCCATTTCGCGTAGCTTTTCGTCAATTTTTGCTCCAATTCTCTTCGCTCTTTCATGAGGGACTGAACGCGGGTGGAATCGGCCAAGGTGCCGGAGTCGCACAAAAGAATGTCAATTTCGTTCCTGCGGTTCTCCAGTTCTTCGATACAAGATTCCAGAGACTTCAGTTCTTTTTTGACCTCTCGTGTCTTTTGGGCGAGGCGCTCACGGTCGAGGCCCTCTCGTTTTTTCTCCTCGCGTGTTCTATGCCCCGTGGGCCTATTCTCCACAGAATCCGCGGGAAATTCCTGTTTTTTCAAGAGCTCCTCTCGTTTCTCTAAAAACCAGGAGTAATTGCCGGGGTAGTCGAATAGTCGCCCGTCACGGATTTCCAACACTCGGTCCGCCAGGTCGTCGAGGAAGTGGCGGTCGTGGGAGACGATCAAAAGCGTGCCCCCATACTGTAACAATGCCCGCTGAAATAGGTCTTTGGTGATCATGTCCAGATGATTGGTGGGTTCGTCCAGAATCAGAACATTGGACTCCGCCAGCATCAGTTTGAAAAGGGCGAGACGCGCCTTCTCCCCTCCTGAAAGGACAGAGACCAACTTGTGAATGTCCTCCCTTGAAAAGAGAAACGACCCCAGAAGCGTGCGTTTACCCGCCTCGGTCAGCTTGGAGGAGGCCTGTCGTGCCTCTTCCCAAACCGTGTGGGAGTAGTTCACGTTCAGGGCGCTTTCCTGGGAGTAAAAGGCGTGGATGACCTTATGACCAAAGCGAATCTCCCCCTTCGAGGGCTCGTCCACACCGCTCAAAAGCCGAAGTAAGGTGGATTTCCCCGCTCCGTTCACTCCCACCAGAGCCACTCTTTCTCCACGGTTGATCGTGAAGTCCAATCCACTGAAAACCTCCAAGCCGCCGTAGTTTTTAGAAAGATTTTTGACAGAGAGCACCCGCCAACCGCTTTCTGGGGCTTCTGGAATATGGAAGCGAATGGTTTTCGAGGGGTCATCGAGTTCATAGACCTCCATTTTTTCGAGCTGTTTGATGCGGCTCTGGACTTGGGTCGCCTTCGAGGACTTGTAGCGGAACCGGGAGATGAAGTGCTCCATCTTTTCGATGCGGCCCTTCTGTTCTTGAATCGTTTTTTCCAATCGCTCCCGAGCACTTTCTTTTTCCACTACGTAGCGCTCGTAGTTCCAAGGGTAAAGCATCAGCTTGCCTTTTGCCAGCTCCACGATCCGTTCCATCATGTTGTCCAAAAAACGGCGATCATGAGACACAGCCACAACAGCGCCCCGATGGTCGCGCAGCCAGTTTTCCAGCCATTCCATGCTTTCCGTGTCCAAATGGTTTGTGGGCTCATCCAGAAGCAACAGATCCGGGCGCGCCAATAGCAACGCGGCCAAGGCAATGCGCATCTTCCAGCCACCGGAAAATTCCGCGCAATTACGCTCTGCGTCCTCCATTTTGAACCCCAGGCCACGAAGCGTTTTGCGCGCCGTGTTTTCAAACTCGAAGCCATCTAGGATCTCGAATCGACGTTCCAGCCTTTGGTGCTCTCCCAAAAGAGGCGCAAGGGTTTTTGAACGAGGGTCGGCGTCCGCCAACATTTGCTCCGTTCGGCGCAAGCATTCCTCAACCTCGGCGAGCCCCACGCGCCGTTTCAGATATTCCAAGACCGGCACGTCCTCCAGCTCTACCAGGTCTTGAGGCAGATAGCCCACCGTCAAATTCTTGGAGCGTTCTACCGTCCCCCCGTCAGGATCCAGTTCCTGTGTCAAGACGCGCAAAAGCGTCGTTTTTCCCGTTCCATTGTTTCCGACGAGTCCGGCGCGCTCACGATCCGTAATCAACCAATCAATACCGTCGAAGAGAATCTTTTCTCCGAAAGCCAAATGAAGCCCTTTGATGTCTATCAGGTCAATTCAATCCTTTTAGCGTACTAATACCTACTCATAACTTATATGTGCGGTTAGCAACGCGACTGTTCGATGTTCCGACGGTAAAAACAACAAACCGATGATCAAAAACCAATGATCAAAAACCAACAACTAAAAACCGATGATCAAAAAACCACCGCTCCGTAACCATTCCTTCGGCTTAAAACCCTCCGGGACATTAGTCTCTATTGTATCACCGATCTGCACCACAACATATACTCAACGTACTCTAAATTTGCGTTTTGAAGTTCAGGCACAGGGGGGCGGAGCCGCCCCCTCTGAAACAGTCAATACTCAGCGCCAGATTAACGACGGGTCTATGTCCCTTAATTCAATGTCCCTCAATTCAATGTCCCTTAATTCGTCGAATTTGTGAAGCTCATGATCGTCCTCAGTTCTTCATTGATTCCCTCAAAAACCTTGCGAACACCTTCAGAACCATCCGCCGCTAAACCCACCATGACCGCGCTGCCCACGCAAACTTACGTCGAGATCCGGAGCTTTAAAGGCATCAGCTCCGCTCACGATTCCGCAGTCCACAAAGCCACAAAAAAGTCACAAAGATTGCTATGAATCTTAGCTATGAATCCTAGCTATCAATCCTAGCTATCAATCCTCCGAAATCTGGTTATTTCGCCGCGTCGCCCATGACCGCTTCGAAATTCTCCGGCGTGACCATGATCGCGTCGACTGCCGTCTCCTGAGGTACATCCTTACCTCCGATGAGGTCCAACAGTACTTGAATCGAGCCGGTTCCCACCGCGTCCGACGAGAAATAGGACGCTGCCTTCATGGCCGAGCCGCCGGGTTTGCGGAATTCGTCCTTGGCCATGTACGCGCCGAGCCCCACCACACAGGCGTTCTTGTCCAAACCGGCGCTTTCCAATGCGCGGGTCGCCCCGACGGTTCCCTCCTCATTGGCTCCTGTCACGAGCCAGGTCTTGATCTCCGGGTGAGCGGTGAACACTGCCGCGGACACGACGTTGCCTCTTTCAGTGGTTCCATCGTAATCAGCGAAAAATATGCGGCTCTTGTCGAAGGCGGGCGCCAACTCGGTAAACTTCGCATGTTCTCCCTGGGCGCGGGGAACGCAGCTCGAAACCGTGTCCATGGTGATGATCAACAGACCAACTTCGGGGTTTTCCACAAGATTATTCTTTATCGCGTAATTGGCAAGCCATTCCCCGTTCGCTTCTCCTATGACGTAGGCGTTTATGCCAACCCATGGGGCGATCTTCGTTCCGCCCATCTCCAATGCGTCATCAGCCGCCACCACGGGAATCTTCACTTCTTTCAGTTTGTCCACCGCCGCCTGAGACATCGTTTGATCAGGAATGCAGGTCACGACTCCGAGAGCGTTATTGGCTATCGCGTTGTCGATGGCCTTCAGATATTCTTCCGGGCTCATCTTCGCGTCCACAAAAATGAAATCGTATCCGGCAGCCTCTACGGTCTTTTGAGCCGCCGCGCCCTCGTCAATGAACCATGTCTGATCCCCGGCCTTGTAGATGCCGTAAATGACGCCTTTTGAAGCCGCCATCGAACATCCCGCCAAAACTCCCGTCAAAAACAGCGCGACCAACAGCACAGAAAAGAATCTCTTCACAACAATCCCTCCTAAAATATAGTGAACTTAAACGCCTCGAACTTGGGGCTCTGCCCCAAACCCTGCTCAAGGGCCTTGGGCCCTTGAGAATCCCTTTTTTTCTCTCCCTCTCCCTCTTCTCTCCTTCTCCTCTCCCTTTCTCAACTGTTTCTTTTGCTTACCGACAGGAGCTTTTTTTCCCGGTTTGCCTTACGAATATAATCCGACGTCAGGGCAAAAAGCAGAAGACCTCCTTTTGCGACAAGTTGCCAGAAGGACTGCACATTCACCATCGTAAGCCCGGTGTTGAAAGACTGAATTAGGAAGACTCCCAGAATCGTCCCTCCCATATTGCCGACCCCCCCAGTGAACGAGACCCCACCAAGGATCACCGCGGTGATAGCGTCGAATTCCAGATTCACGTTGGCCGCGGGCTGGCCGGAGTTCATTCGCGCGGCGAACACTACTCCCCCTACTGCGCAGATGACGCCCATCGTAACGTAACAGGTCAGCATGATGCGCTGTGGGTTCAATCCCGCCAGCCTGGCCGCGTCTTTGTTGCCCCCCACCGCATAGACGCTCCGCCCGAATTTCGTCCTGGCCAAAATGAATCCGAACAGGGCGAAAGCGAGGATCATGATCCAAACAGCCAGAGGAATGTTCAGAAACCGTATCCGGTTAACCTGTAAAAAGGTCGCGTCGCTAATGGCCACCGGTTTCCCCCCGCACAGGATATACGCGAATCCGCGCACGATAGACTGGGTAACGAGTGTGGCGATGAAGGGCTCCAACTTTATCTTGCTGCTCATCAGCGAGTTCATCAGCCCGACCGCGGCCCCCGCAAGCAGCGTCACGGCCAGCGCAAGATAAAAATTCACGCCCTTGTTGACTAGCAGAGCGGCGAGCACTCCCGAAAACGCCACAAGGGAACCGGGCGAAAGATCGACGTGTCCAGCTATCACCAGGTACGTCTCCCCTATCGCCACAAGCCCCACGAGAGACGTCGCCACCAGAATGTTGGTCACGTTGGTCCATGAAAAAAAGTTGCGGTTGAGTGAAGTAAAAAGGACAAACACGACGACGATCGCAACCATGAGTATCAGTTTGTCGCCGCTAACGAGTCTTTTGATTCTGTTCACTCATAAATCTCCTTTCTGATCTGAGGCCTACCCTTAACGAGTCCAGGGACTATGCTCCTGGCCTGGCATACTGAGCGCCAACAGCCGGTCTTCCGTCGCGTCCTCGCGGGCTACCTCGCCAGCTATCCTGCGACCCTTCATCACGATGACCCGATCGGAGAGCCCGATGACCTCAGGGAGTTCGGAAGATACGAGGATCACCCCCAACCCTTCCTTGGCAAAACGACATATCATCTGATAAAACTCGAATTTCGCCCCGACGTCTATGCCCTTCGTGGGCTCGTCCAGTATCAAAACTTTCGGGTTAGTCGCCATCGCTCTCGCCACGACGCATTTTTGCTGGTTTCCTCCCGACAGTTCCACTATTTTTTTGAAGGGCGACGGGGTTTTTATGCGAAAATCGTCAATGCCCTTTTGGGCGGCGGCTGCCTCCTTGGAGACGTCCAATACGCCGAGTCCATTGGAGTTGCGATCCATCAAGGCTATGTTGATATTGCCCGATACATCCAGATTAGCCAGGATACCCTGAGTCTTACGGTCCTCCGGAACCAGCACGATACCGTTATTGATCGCCTCGCGGGGGGATCGGTTTCTTATGGGACTCCCTTCGAGAAACACCTCTCCCGATTGAATGTCGTCCGCCCCTATGATGGCGCGCATGACCTCGGTGCGCCCCGCACCCACCAGCCCGGAAAACCCCAGCACCTCTCCCTTGCGCAAGGCAAACGAAATATCGTCCACGTAATCCGAGGTGATATGGCGCGTTTCCAGTAAGACGTCTCCAATCTCCTTGCGGCGATCCAGAGAGTTGAAGATGTCGCCCAGGTCGCGCCCCACCATTTTGCGGATCAGGTCGCCCTCGGAAGTGGTCTTCGCGTCCTCCATGCTTACGAATCGCCCGTCCTTAAAGATCGCTACTTTGTCTGCTATCTCCCGGATCTCGCTCATCCGATGGGAGACGTAAATGATAATCATGCCCTCGCCTTTGAGTTTGCGGATGATGCTGAAAAGGCTCTCGATTTCGGAATCCGAGAGGCTCGCGGTCGGTTCGTCGAAACAGATCACCTTCATCTCGTCCCGGCTGTAGGCTTTCATGATTTCGACCATTTGTTGGTAGGCAACACTGAGGTCTTTCACCTTCGTGTTCGGATCAATAGGCAATCCAAAGTCCTCGATGATATGCGCGGCCATTCTGTTTGCCTTTTTGACGTCGATGATACCGAGAAAGTTGGAGGGCATTCTGCCGAGATAGATGTTTTCGGCGACGCTGAGTTCCATGAGCACTTGACGCTCCTGGTAGATCACGTTGACCCCGGCCTCGATAGCCTCGTTGGGGGCGCGAAAACGCGTTTCTTTTTCGTTGAGCAAGTATTCTCCACCGTCGGGCTGGTAGTCCCCGTTCAGTATCTTGAGAAGCGTGGATTTGCCGGCGCCGTTTTCGCCAAGAAACGCCAGCACCTCTCCGCCACATGCCTTGAAGCTCACGTTATCCAACGCTTTGACTCCCGGAAAGTACTTCGATATCGCCCGAAACTCGAGGACACCTTTCAATGGGGCGCTCTCCTCTCGTGATTTGTATTTTTACGTGCGCTACAATTTTACGATAAAGCAATGAGAAAGCCAACGGCTTCAGCCATTGTATGAGAATGGATGAAAATGGACGAGAATAGACGAGACCGGACGAGATCGGATGAGAACGGACGAGAACAGATGAGAATCGCAACGCCGTCGTTGGCGGCGTTTGTTTTGTATTTGGTTTCTTGCCATATGTCTACTTTCATGTTAAACTC